>CP121337.1:4715000-4872944 GCA_043554545.1 Marinoscillum sp.
TTCCGATTTTAACTTTTGACATTGGCTAGTTATTCAAGTCGCAAAACTAATGGATAGCGCCCTGTCAGGTACAATTAATCACTCTGTAATATTTCAACTAGTTTTACTGCATAAGATTTTTAACATGTTACAAACAGTATGTGGTTGTTGTTTACATCAATTACTCTTGGTATAATAGATGAATATGCTAAAATTGATGTTCATCTGGAAACGATGAATTGTTAAAACGAATGGAACAGGCTTCTCGATATGTTAGTTTGGTTTTGATATGGGCTGCTTACCTGATTTTACATAGTTTTTTTGCCTCAAATTTTGCCAAAAAGTATTTTGATCGGACAATTAGTTTGAATGGCTCAGCTTATAGAATTCAATATACCCTATTTAGTACAATAGGTCTACTAGCCATACTCTGGTGGATGCATGAAATGCCTGCCAGAATATATTTTGAAATAGAATTACTCAAATATATTGCCTCAATATTTACAATTTCAGGGGTGTTAATTACCGCCATTTCATTTAGGCACTTATCAGGTTCTGAGTTTCTGGGACTCAAGAAGGCAAACCAGGGGAAACGATTAGAAACAAGGGGAATACATGCCAACGTAAGGCACCCGATATATTCAGGAACTATCCTGATTCTGATTGGCTTTTTCCTATATAAACCAACCGATATAATTTTAATATCTGACGCGGTAATATTTATTTATTTGCCGATAGGCATATACTTTGAGGAGAAAAAACTTATTCAGGAGTTTGGTTCAGCTTACGAGGAATACAAAAGAGACGTCCCTGCCATAATACCCAGATTTCTGGAATAGCTACTTTTTCAAGTCGCCCAGGTCTTTGCGGTCTTTTAGCTTTTTGTCTGTTACTTCTTTGTTGAGAAACTTGTTGATTTTTTCAATATCTATGTTTGAACTCAATTCACCAAAGGAATCAATTTCCATTTCGAAACCTTCCAAATCTTTGTGTACCCTGGGTTTTTCCTGTTCTTTATTTTTGGTCATCTTTTATTGTTCTTTACTTATCTAACTGATCTATGGAATAAAAGATTCGTTCTGCTACCGATTTTCCACCCATCACTGAAATGATGTGCATGAGATCAGGACCAGACCCTTCACCTGTGATACTTAATCGAAGTGGCTGCATAAATTTCCCTGCTTTGATTCCCCTTTCATCAAGTGTATTAAAAAAAAGCGCTTTTGCTTCTTCAGGTTTGATGCTATGCTTATCCTTGATCACGCCTGCATAAATATTTAAAGCGGCTACAGCTTCTTCGTTCCATTTTTTCTCTATGACTTTCTGGTCATAGACTACTGGATGCTGAAAAAGGAACAAACTGCTTTTCGCAAATTCCGGAATAAATGTGACTCGTTCTCGAAGCAGGCTTACGATACTTAATGCTGTTTCATCATCACACGCTACTCCATAGCCTTTCAAGTCCCGTTGGATCGTGGAAATCAGGGTTTCGGGTGGTGTAGACTTGATATACTGTTGGTTGAACCACTGCGCTTTCTCAATGTCGAATTTTGTTCCTGCTTTGTTGATTTTTTCTAAAGAAAAATTGGAGATAAGCTCATCCATCGAAAACAGTTCTTGCTCAGATCCGGGATTCCACCCTAGCAAGGAAAGGAAGTTAACCATAGCCTCTGGCAGATAACCTGTTTCTTTAAACCCAACAGACTCCTCTGGTTCGTCGGCATCTTTCCAACTTAAGGGGAATATGGGAAACCCTGCTTTATCTGCAGCTCGTTTGCTGAGCTTACCATTTCCGTCAGGTTTTAAAATCAATGGAAGGTGTGCAAATCTTGGCATGGTAGCTTCCCAGCCTAAATACTTATAGAGCAGGACGTGTAGTGGGGCAGATGGCAACCATTCTTCACCCCTGATCACATGAGTAATACCCATGAGGTGATCATCTACCACATTCGCCATGTGATAAGTGGGCATCCCATCAGATTTCATGAGTATTTTATCATCAATATTAGACCCATGAACCAAAACCCAACCGCGGACAATGTCATTGATTCTCACTTCTTCTTTTGGCTGAACTTTAAACCTGATGACATAAGGCTCGCCTTTACTTATGCGAGATTTTACCTCTTCCTCGGAGAGTGTCAAAGAGTTTTTCATGGTCATTCGGGAAACTGAGTCATACTGTGGATTAGCAATCCTGCCTTCTTTCAGTCGATTCCTCATAGCTTCCAACTCATTAACGGTATCAAATGCATAGTAGGCATATCCGTTTTCTACCAACTCGGTGACATACTTTTGGTACAGATCTTTCCGTTCTGACTGGCGATAGGGTGTATGGGGGCCTCCAATAGAAGGTCCTTCGTCTGGTGTAATGCCACACCATTCAAGAGCATCAACGATATATTGTTCTGCCTTTTCAACATATCTCGACTGGTCAGTATCTTCAATCCTAAGGATGAAAATCCCATTATTTTTTCTGGCAAACAGGTAATTAAACAATGCCGTTCTAACGCCTCCAATATGTAACCCACCTGTTGGGCTGGGGGCAAACCTTACTCTTACGTTTTCCATAGAAAAATATTATTGGGCAAAACTATAAAATCATAAGCGATACGCGGAGATTTATCCATTGAGAATATGTTCTAAGGTAGACCGGGTCTGATTTTTTCGTTTAAAGAAATTTAGTATCAACGTCATGTAATAGAAAATGCCTGTAGCGACAGTGATAGCAATGGCTCTCAGGTATTTTACTTCAGCTTTTTCCAGGTAGATCAATACAAATGTGATGCAGATAGATACGATAATTCCGCTGATAACAGCCAGCATTACTTTTGTTGCAGGGAATAACTGATATTTGAGAAATACGATAGATCCTTTAGAGGTTGGTTCTATCGTACCGATGGCCAAAGGCAAAGCATTCTGTGGATAGTTTACCTTCAAGGATATCCGGAAAGTGCTTTCTTCCACATTGCCATTGAAAACGTATTTTTTAGGTGTCTTATTGATGGATGGAACATGGGTTACCCTTGAAATTTGATTGATAATTTCTTCTCTAGTCAGGGCAGAAACTATGGTTTCTTCTTCAAAAGGTTTGAATTTCATTCTACTGAGGCGATGCAGCTTATTTCTACATTCACATCTTTCGGAAGTCGGCTTACCTCCACCGTTTCTCTGGCAGGAGCATTTTCGTCAAAATAGCTTCCGTAGACTTCATTGATTTTACCAAAATTATCGAGATCTTTTACAAAGATGCTTGTTTTAAGGATGTGGGAGTAGTCTAAATGGGCAGCTTCAAGAATATACCCAATGTTTTTCATTACCTGGTGAGTCTCGGCTTCGATAGACCCACCTATAAGCTCTCCTGAAGCTTGATCGATAGGGATCTGTCCGGATACATATACCAGCCCACCCATGGCAACTGCCTGACTGTAGGGTCCTATGGGAGCTGGTGCTTTTGATGAGTTGATGATTTTTTTCATGTGTACCAAATTAGCTAACCTCAAATGTAAAGCAATCCGGACCTTTTCTTAATAATTCACTGCATTACCCAAAAGTTTATTAACACGGGAAAATGAAAAGTGGATCGAATCATTTTCAAATGAACCACCTCAATTCCCGATATTTTCTAATGCACAGCTGTTGCTCAGTTAAATCACATTGATCTAAGTTAGGTTTATTTTTATTGATGCATAAGAAACAGTAGTTGTATGCTCTTCTGGATTTAATGACTTTTCAATTAGGAGCAAATGGTATCTGCATATTAATTATTCTTAGTACCATGCATTTCTTTTTCATGCGCAGCAAACCAGGAGGGTGCGAGGATTTCATTATCATAGATGAACCCGGCAACTGCCCTAATATCGTCTTCGCTTAGCACGGATTGAGGCATTAGCCCAAACCGCTTCACAGCGCCCTTCATGAGGGTAGTCTCTTTATTTGGGTTTGAGATGTATGCAGTCATGCGGTTGATAAATGTATTTCGATCTGCACTTTCCTTCAGGTAACGCATTTTAGTTGCAATAAGTGGGGGTGCTACAATTTCATCATGTGACATACTGTTTGGGTTGTGGCAGATATAACAATTGACAGCCAGTATATTTGATACCCTTGACAAGGGTACTACTTCGGTGAGTGGAGGTGTTTTACGCTCATTTTGCTCAGCTTTTTTATTACTGCATCCTACTAACGTGGCGAAAATAATTACCAACAAGCCATTTACGGATAGTTTAAACTTCTTTTTCATTTCAATTATTTTTTTCAAAATATGACTAAAAGTCTCTCCCACGTTCTATTCCTGCGTTGATGATCTCCTCATAGGCTTCTTTCGTTAAGTACTGTGGACTGTAGCTTACTCCCAAACTCGAAAGGTTCTTTACAAAAGCCCTAAGGTGATTTCTTGACCCTTTCATTAGACTTTCAAATACCATTGTGATGTCTTCATTGTCAACACTTGTTTCCAGTGCATTTTGAAGATCCAAAATGTCAATTTCTTCAATTGCTCCTCCTACCCTAAGTCCATCCACCTTGCTTAGCGATCCTCTCTCAATTAAGTCATCGTATAACTTTTGTAGGTCCTGATTAACAAATTTTCCTTGGATATTATCTGATGCTGGATTCACCAAATCATATTTGTTAATTAGTGCGAGTACTGCATCCATATGGCTTTGCTCACTTGAGGAAATATTATCAAAGGGTTGTAAACTCCAAATATCAAAAAGTTTAATATACACATCACGAGCGAGTTTTTCTTCTTCCTCCATAAAAAGCAGTGCATCTACTTCAGAGTCACTAAGAGGTTCTGATGGCAGCGCATTTATTTGTAGGTTTATTGGATCATTTTCTGAAAGTATGAATTCATTAACAGGATCATTACAAGAAATTGTAGTGAGTAAAAGGCCAAGCAAAGTGATGGAAGTAGCTTTCATGATTTTGGTGTTATCTGTTGTATTTATTAACGTCCCCACATCTCGTGAGTTGGTAACATTTGTTACTTAGGCAAGGTCTTTTTAAAAGTTAAAATTGCCTGTTGGATTAAGAGGCTTAAGCCTGTTCAAGGCTTACTTCAATGATTCATCATCTTTTTCATTGAAGAAAAGTCACTTGAAATGAGTGTAAATCTTGTATATTCATAAAATCGGAATTGGAACTTAGCACGGAGCAACTAAGTTTGAAAATCAAATATTTATATATGCCGGAAGAGATAGTTGAAATACTTAATAAAACGGGCTTCGAGCCGAAATTAATAGCCGAAATCATTACGATAGGACGATTAAAAAAAACGAAGGCTAATCACCAGGTCATGAGTCCGGATGATTCAGGAAATGAAATGCCTATTGTGATTTCAGGACTATTGAAAGTGATGCGGCAAGATCCGAAAGGGGATGAAATTTTCTTATACTACCTGGAGAATGGTGAGACATGTGCGATGTCTATTGCCTGCTGTATCGAAGGGAAGAAGGCAGCCTACAAAGTAGTGGCCGAAGAAGACTCCACCATGTGGATGGTGCCCATGACGTATTTGGATTCCTGGTTATCGAAATATCCATCTTTCCGCAGATTTGTTTTTGGGGCTAATCAAATGAGATTTGAAGAGTTGCTAACAACGATTGATAGTGTGGTATTTCACAAAATGGATAAGCGACTTCTAAAATATCTTTTAGATACTAAACAGGCTACAGGATCTTTTGAAATACACAAGACACATGAGCAAATTGCTAAAGAACTCAACACCTCAAGGGTTGTTATTTCCAGATTACTGAAGCAACTTGAAAGAGAAGAAAAAATTGAGCAATATCGAAATAGGATTGAAATTTTATAAATCTTATGTCACAATTGTTACATCATTGAGTTTTGTCAAAGTCTATTTTTGAATCTTTCATGAATAGTATGAGGTACATTCAACAATACCTACCAATCATTCAATGGTTGAGAGGTTACAGGAAAGAATTTTTAAGTGGGGATATTTCAGCTGGGCTGACTGTAGGAATTATGTTAATTCCTCAAGGTATGGCTTATGCACTCATTGCGGGTTTGCCTCCCGTATATGGACTCTATGCTTCTATTGTCCCTCAAATAATTTATGCAGTCTTCGGAACTTCAAGACAACTTTCTGTTGCTCCCGTAGCCATGGATTCCTTGTTAGTAGCTGCAGGAGTATCCGTTTTGGCTACTGAAGGAACCGACGCTTATGTTGCCTTTGCCATATTGCTGGCGTTCTTCATGGGTTTATTTCAATTTTTATTGGGAGTGCTTAGAATGGGGTTCATTACCAACCTATTATCCAGACCCGTGATTAGTGGCTTCACCTCAGCTGCTGCGTTAATCATTGGATTGAACCAACTCAAATATTTACTTGGCGCAAATATTGAAAAGAGCAATAATGTATTCAAAATTCTTTGGAATGCTTTACAAAAACTGGACGAAACTCATTTAGTCACACTCTTCATAGGTTTAGGAGGCATCATCATTATCTGGGGAGCTAAAAAGATTCATAAAAGTATACCCGGGGCGTTGGTGGCAGTTATAGTTGGAACGGTGCTGGTTTATTCACTTCAGCTGAGTGAAGCAGGTGTCTCAATACTCAAAACCATTCCGGAGGGTCTTCCTCCTTTCCAATTACCCAATTTTGATCTGGGGAAAACCAAAGAGCTAATTCCTCTTGCATTAACAATTTCAGTGGTCGCATTTATGGAGGCTTTTTCAGTCGCAAAGGCCATTGAGAACAAGAGGAAGGACCATAAAGTAGTCGCAAATCAGGAATTAATTGGCTTGGGGGCAGCAAACCTGGTAGGTGCATTGTTCCAATCATATCCGGTAACTGGAGGATTCTCCAGATCAGCAGTCAATAATCAAGCGGGTGCCAATACACCATTAGCTTCCATAATCAGTGCAGGATTAATTGCACTCACGTTGCTATTTTTAACTCCATTATTTTACTATTTACCCACAGCAATTCTGGCTTCGGTTATTATGGTGGCCGTAGCAAGTTTGGTAGACTTTGGCTATGCCAGAAAACTGTGGAAAGAAAGTAAAGTAGAGTTCATGTTACTTTTGACTACTTTTTTGGTCACCCTCATTTTTAGTATGGTACCAGGAATAGTTACAGGTGTTCTGCTTTCTGTTCTTGTTTTGCTGTATAAACTAGCTTATCCGCATATTGCTCAATTAGGAAGATTAAGAGGGCAAACAGAATTCAGAAATATCAAAAGGTTCAGCGAGTTGGAGCTGTGGGAGAACAAATTGATTATTAGGGTAGATGCTCCTGTCACCTTTATTAATATTCAATACATCAAAGAATATATCGAACAGGCATTAGACCAAAGACCTGCAATTAAGGAGATAATACTTGATGCTGCGGCTATCAGCTATATGGACGCATCTGCGACTCAAGGCTTAACAGACTTAATACATTCTTTGAAAGAAAAAGGAGTACTACTTATCCTGACCGAGTTAATTGGTCCTGTAAGGGACTCAATGTTTAAAACAGGGCTGCTGAATGAAATAGGCACACAAAATGTTTATCTAACCATTAACGATGCAGTTGAAGCTCAAAAGACGAATAATAAATATGCTCATACAGAGGTAGCTTTACAACATGGGGAGGAGGATAAATTATAAATCCACTGATTTTGTAACTATTGTTACATCATTCGTACAAGCACCTTCGTATTATTGATCAGAAGAACTAAGAATAAATAATATTTGAAATGAAAATAGAACAAATTTATACAGGTTGCCTTGCCCAAGGTGCATACTATATTGAAAGTGAAGGAGAGGCTGCAATCATTGATCCATTGCGGGAATCAGAACCTTATATAAAAAAGGCCCAAAAGCAAAACTCAAAGATTAAGTACATATTTGAAACTCATTTTCATGCTGATTTTGTCTCTGGTCATGTGGATCTGGCAGTAAAAACAGGCGCTACAATTGTATATGGCCCAAACGCGAATGCGGAATATGATTTTCATGAAGCGACCGATGGGGAAGTATTTGAATTGGGAAATGTAAAAATCAAAGTGCTTCATACTCCTGGTCATACGATGGAAAGCACTACCTATCTATTATTTGATGAAAAGGGCAAAGAACATGCAATTTTTAGTGGGGACACACTTTTTATTGGGGATGTAGGAAGACCGGATTTAGCTCAAAAGGGATCGCTAACACAAGATGATCTTGCAGGGTATTTATTCGATAGTTTGCGAAATAAGATCATGACGCTTCCAGATGATGTTACCGTTTATCCGGCTCATGGAGCAGGTTCAGCATGTGGTAAAAACATGAGCAAGGAGACCATGGATTCATTGGGAAATCAGAAGAACACCAATTATGCCTTAAGAGCAGATATGACCAAAGAAGAATTTATCAAAGAAGTTACCGATGGTTTATTGCCACCTCCGCAATATTTCGCTCAGAATGTTGCCATGAATAAAACAGGAGCTAAAGGCCTGGATAAAATTTTGGAAACAGGAAATATTGCATTGAGTGTGGAAACTTTTGAGGCTATGGCAAATCATGAGGGGGCCTTGGTATTAGACACCAGAGATCCTCAGGACTTTGCACAGGCACACATTGCCAACTCCATTTTTATAGGAATTGAGGGGAGTTTTGCCCCTTGGGTAGGCGCATTAATTCCAGATTTGAAGCAGCCGATCATATTTATTGCTGATCATGGCCGTGAGGAAGAGGTAGTAACTCGGCTTTCCAGAGTTGGATACGACAATACATTAGGTTTTCTGGCAGGTGGAATTGAATCATGGATAAAAGCAGGTAAGGAAACAGACAGCGTTAAATCGATTCCAGCAGACGAATTTGCAAATGAGTACAAGTCAGATAAACTTCAAATCATAGATGTTAGAAAGCAGTCTGAATGGGAGGCAGAGCATGTTGAAAATGCTAAAAACCTACCATTAGATTTCATTAGTGAAAACATGAGTCAGTTGGATCAGGATGAAAAGTATTACTTGCATTGTGCCGGAGGTTATCGTTCCATGATTGCCGCTTCAATACTAAAATCACGAGGTTACCACAACCTTATAGATATTGAAGGTGGGTTTAAGGCCATTGCCAAATCAAATATACCCAGGACTGAATATGTGTGTCCTACTACATTAAAATAACAGACATTAATTGCAAGGTAAAAAGCCAGGCAAAAAATTGTCTGGCTTTTTTATCTTCAGCTATCAAAGCGTAAAGCTCATCTTACGATTGAAGCTTCCATATTAGACCAACCTATTTGATATTCGTGTAATAGATGACCAATTCAGATTTTGTAATAATCGATTTTTTTATAGAAACGGGTGTGGGATTTAAAATCACGACCTCATCTAAATCGAAAGCAAAAGCATTATCAGCAATTATTTGTGTAAATAAGGTGACTTCACCTGCGTAGTGACTAGAATCTGCCTCATGAACCATTGAAAGGTAATCTGACGATCCAGAATTAGCATAACTGGCATCTGATAAGATCACACTGTTAAACCGTGTATTTGTAGAAATAGATCCAGGTCCGCTTATTTTCCCATTTCGGATATAAAAAAACCGAATCCCAGTAAAAGGAATGATAAAATCCGAATCATAATCAGTTGTGGATAGGGTTAACCTTGCATTGTTGACAATTAGTTGAGGGTTTTGCTCAATAAAAGTTTTCAATGGATCAAGATTAAGTTTTACATAGGTTCCGTCCACCATGCTGCCGTAGCTATTGCCAGGAGTGAAATTGCTAACATATTCTTCTGTGAGGGAAGATAATTTTGCTCCAGTCTTTTCTCTCTCAATGTATGTGTATTCTCCTCTGCCATTGAAGTTGAGTTTGAAAGAATAGGTGCTGTCAGTCTTTGGGCTCTTCATTTTTACAAAAATGGCAGAAGAGTCATTGTTGAGGCTGAGGGACATCAAACCTGAATTACTACTTGTAGTTTTAAGTACAAGTGGTGGGAAATAGATTAAATTCCTCTGAATAGAATCTTTATAATCTTCGTCTGCATCATACCTAACCATTTTATTAAATAGTTCTTCACCTAAGTCATTGAGTGGTATGCTGAGAACAGAGTCCTGATCAACGTTTATGCTATAATCGACCTGAGTGATTGGAGTTGGGTCGAAAGCTACCTCACGGTCCGCCAGATATACCACCTGAGAATACAAAGTGTCAGATGATTCATGAACATCGATATGACCTGATAAAATATTATCAATGGTTCTCACTTCATTGATATGGAATTTTAAGGAAGCAGATTCGAACTCGAGAGTATCGCCAGGGAAAGTTCCTGATGATGGACTATACTGTGTATATCCGATACACGATACAGCACCCGTAACTGAATCCTCAGCGTTTCCAACCAGGATGGTTGAAAATCCACTCGTTCGCAGACTATCAATAAGAATAGTTGAAAAGGGGAGGGCAATGGTAGTATCCTTTACAGAAATATTCTGATCATTACCTTCTACCTGTATTCCAAGTTCTCCCGGATCATCACAAGCAAAAAAAAACGGGATTAGTAATAGAACTAATCCCGATCTAACAAGTATATTTTTTTTATCCAACAAGTTCATTGTACAGATTGAAATGGCTCTCTTCAAAATTCTCATCCCTGTCTATTGTGTTAATCTGTTTATCAGTCATGGCAGCAATTAATTTTTTTAAGCTATCAGAGGACTCCTCATTTCCGTTTATCACAGCATCTGCATATTCAACGCCCATTTTGATGAAACCATCATAATCAGCAGTTTTTAGTGGGTGTAGCATGCTATCATCAATATCAATCATTTTCACTTTGTCTAACAAATCATCTCCAAATTTGTGTGAAAACTTGTTGTCATACATGGTAAAGACTGTTTTAGATTCCTTAAAAATCGGATCGTTTTTATATGTAGTCTTTACATAAAGTGGAATGAGGCTGGTCATCCAATCATTACAATGAATAATATCAGGCGACCATCCCAATTTCTTTACTGTCTCTAAAACGCCTTTACAGAAAAATATTGCGCGCTCGTCATTGTCCTCATAAAAATTATCTTCTTTATCAAAGAATACGGATTTGCGATGAAAATAATCTTCATTGTCTATAAAGTATACTTGAAGTTTTGCATTGGGAATAGAAGCAACTTTGATGATCAATGGTTTTTCTTCATCACCGACAGAAATATTTATTCCGGAGAGTCTAACAACTTCATGAAGTCTGTTTTTTCTTTCGTTGATCAGGCCAAAACGGGGCACTAAAATCCTTATTTCCATTCCCCTCTCTTGCATAGCCTGCGGAAGTCTTCTGACAAATTCAGCAACTTCAGAGGTTTTTAGAAAAGGATTAATCTCACTCGCTACATAAAGGATTCTTAAATTTGACATGGACATGCTATTTTGTTGAGGATAGTCGAAAATGAGCCCAAAATTACCATAATTTTGCCTCATTTTCAATGTTTTTTAAAAGTTAACATTTATTATTACCCCATTTAGATGCAGATAATTAAGTCTAACAGTCAATTATTAGCCTCCATATATGAACTGAAACGTCACGGGAGGTCAATTGGATTGGTCCCAACTATGGGAGCACTTCATGAGGGGCATAAAGCGCTCGTAGATCAATCAGTACTTAATAATGATGTAACAGTTGTTAGCATATTTGTCAACCCAATTCAATTTAATAATCCCGAAGACCTCGCTAAATATCCCAAAACATTAGCCGGTGATTTGGCCTATTTAAAAACCTGGGGTACAGACCTCGTATTTATTCCTGATGAAAAGGAAGTTTATCCGAAACAGCCGACTATCAGGCTCGAGTTTGGAAGAATTACTGAATTATTGGAAGGTAAATACCGGCCTGGACATTTTAGCGGAGTGGGTATTGTGGTGATGAAGTTTTTTAATGTTGTTAAGCCCGATAAAGCATACTTTGGCCTAAAAGATTTTCAGCAATACCTGATCATTAAACAATTAGTTGAAAACTTTTCTCTTCCAATTGAAATTATTGGGGTACCCACTCAGAGACTCCAATCCGGTGTAGCGATTTCCTCCAGAAACAGCAATCTTTCTGAAGATGGCCTACAAACCGCGGCCAGTATATATTCAGGTCTTTGTAAAGCGAGGGAACTTATTTTGGATAAAAAAAGTATAAGTGAGACGATACAAGTGACTCAACAGTATTATAATATGGTAAAAGATCTGGAAATAGAATATTTTGAAATAGTAGATCCAGAAACATTGATTACAGCCGATTTAAGCAAATGCAAATCTGTGCTTTTGAGCGTTGCAGGATACATTGAGAAAATAAGATTAATTGATAACTTATATTTGCAGCTAGATTGATATTAGGATGTTAATAGAAGTACTTAAGTCAAAGATTCATCGAGTAAAAATCACCCAGTCAGAGCTGCATTATGTTGGTTCCATCACCCTGGATGAGGATCTGATGGATGCTGCAAATATTGTGGCAAATGAAAAAGTTCAAATAGTAAATATCAACAATGGCGAACGCTTGGAGACCTATGTGATAAAAGGGGATAGAGGATCAGGAGAAGTTTGTTTAAATGGACCTGCGGCCCGAAAAGCTCAGGTTGGTGATGTGATCATTATCATTTCTTACTGTTCGTTAGACCAAAAAGAGGCATCCAGTCATGAGCCGACAATTATTTTCCCCGATGGGAACAATAAAATTTCATCCTGATTCATGTTGAAAAAAATAATTAATGTACTTAAGTACATTGTATCTATTGCTGTTGCCGCTGTACTTCTATACTTCGCCTTTAGAAATGTTGATTTTACAGAATTCTGGCAAAAAGCAAAACTCGTCAATTACTGGTGGGTGTTTGGCTCTATCGTTTTATCATATGTTGCCTACTGGCTAAGAGCTTACAGGTGGAATCTCCTACTGATGCCCTTGGGATTCTCTCACCTGACTACTAATAGAACAACAGTTGCCGTTTTGATTGGATACCTTGCTAATCTGGCACTTCCCAGATTGGGCGAGGTTACGAGGTGTGGTATATTAAAACGCAATGAGGGAGTACCTATGGCCAATTCTTTTGGCTCGGTCATTACAGAAAGAATTATTGATGTCATCTCCCTTTTTGTGCTTATCCTTTTCACTTTGTTAATAGAATACGATACACTGATTTCTTTTTTTTCTAGCGCATTTTCCGGTTTATCAAATGTGGAAGGTCTAGCCTGGAAGGGAGCCCTGGTATTGATAGGAATTGCTTTATTGGGGGGTCTTCTGATTTATATTGGTATAAAATCAGGAGGAAAATTTAAGGAATTAGTCAGGCAATTGCTTGAAGGAATATTTTCATTAAGAAAGGTGCAGAATTTCCCAGCATTTATTCTGTCTACAATCTTATTGTGGGTGGTCTATTATTTTATGTCTTATGTGATTGTTTTTGCTGTTCCGGAAACATCATCATTAAGTTGGCAGGCAGGTGTGGTTTTGCTTGTTACAAGTGGGGTGGCGCTTGCAATACCTGTTCAGGGAGGCTTTGGTACCTACCATACCATGGTTAGTGGAATGCTGCTTTTGTATGGGATTGATAAAACAAATGGAGTATTTTTTGCCACCTTACTACACACTTCCCAGGTGGTGGCAATGGCTGTATTTGGAGGTATTGCCGTTTTAGTCTCATTTTTCTTAAAGAAATATCATGAACCCGACGTCTCTTAAAATAGCTTCAAGGGAGAATTTAGGTCAGACAGTAGATAACTGGCGGTCTAAAGGATTAAAAATAGTCTTTACGAATGGCGTTTTTGATCTTGTTCACCTGGGGCATGTAGATTACCTGGAAAAGTCGAGATTTCTGGGAGATAAATTGGTTGTTGCACTAAATACAGATGCCTCGGTTAAAAGATTAAAGGGAAATGATCGTCCTATAATAGATGAACAAGCCAGATTGCGTGTGATGGCTGCCTTTGAATTTGTGGATGCAGTGACGTTATTTGATGAAGATACTCCGTTAGAATTGATATCGGCAATTAAGCCTGACATTCTGGTAAAGGGGAAAGATTATCAAATTAGCAACATCGTAGGCTCAGATATCGTATTGGAAAATGGCGGATCAGTAGAAACCATTGAAATAGTTAAAGGACATTCTACCACTGCTATTGTAGAAAAAATAAAGAGAACTAATTAAATAAAATGAACCCACTATTTATCATCATTATAGCGTTTATGGTCCTAAGCCTGATCATAAGCACAAGACTTAAAAATAAGTTTAAGAAATACTCTAAAATACCTCTTTCAGCAGGGCTTTCAGGAAAAGAAGTGGCAGAACTGATGTTGGCTGATAATGGAATACACGATGTGAAAGTAATGTCAGTAGGCGGTCAGTTGACAGACCACTATAATCCTGGAAACAAGACGGTAAATCTGAGTCCAGATGTATATAATGGCAGGTCTGCGGCGGCAGCAGCGATTGCTGCACACGAATGTGGGCATGCGGTCCAACATGCGACTGCCTATAGCTTTTTGGAGTTCAGGTCAGCTATGGTTCCTATTCAGAATATCAGTGGCCGTATCATCAATATTGTCTTTATGATGATGTTTTTTGGTGCTTTTTTCGTTCAGGGATTGTTTTCCTTTAATACCGCCATTTTAGTTATCATTGGCTGTTATGGTGTATTTACCTTGTTTGCATTTGCCACATTACCTGTGGAATTTGATGCAAGTAAACGTGCTTTAGCCTGGGTAGAGAAGCGCAACATAGTTAATGACAATGAATATAAGATGGCCAAGGATGCACTAAATACGGCTGCCATGACCTATGTGATTGCCGCACTTTCGTCTTTGGCGACGTTGCTATATTGGGTGATGATATACATGGGAGGAAGCAGGGATTAATTCGGCAAAACATGAAGAAAAAGGGCTTTCATTCATGGCCCTTTTTTTGTGTCCTAAAATAGCATATACCAGTCTTTGAATTGATTAGATTTGTTGAGGAGGCATAAAAATTATGGATTTTAATTATACTGAGGAGCACCTAGCGGTACAGGAGGCCGCTCGTGATTTTGCCAATAGGGAACTTCTGCCAGGTGTTATTGAAAGAGATAGCAATCAGCAGTTTCCATCTGCACAGATAAAACTGATGGGGGAGTTGGGTTTTATGGGCATGATGGTGGACCCGACTTATAATGGTGGTGGTATGGATACGGTTTCATATGTACTAGCCATGGAAGAGATCTCAAAAGTTGATGCTTCTGCTGCAGTTTGTATGTCTGTAAATAATTCGCTGGTATGTTATGGTATCCAAAAGTACGGCACAGCTGAGCATAAAGAGAAATATCTAAAAAAGTTGGCTACCGGCGAGGTAATTGGTGCTTTTTGTTTATCCGAACCAGAAGCAGGATCAGATGCGACCTCACAAAGGACCACTGCTGAAGATAAGGGCGATCATTATTTGATTAATGGGACCAAAAACTGGATTACCAATGGGAATTCAGCAGGATATTATGTGGTTATGGCCCAGACACATAAGGAGAAAGGATATAAGGGTATCAACGCACTGATTGTTGAAAGAACCATGAATGGAGTTACCATTGGGAAGAAAGAAGATAAGCTTGGAATCAGGGGTTCTGACACACATTCTATTATGTTCTCTGACGTAAAAGTCCCAAAAGAAAATAGGATTGGTGAAGATGGCTTTGGATTTAAATTTGCCATGAATGTGCTCAATGGCGGAAGGATTGGAATTGCTTCTCAGGCCTTGGGAATTGCTACAGGGGCATTGGAAAGATCTATTCAGTATGCCAAAGAAAGAAAAACCTTTGGAGTTGAAATTGCGAAACATCAGGCTATCCAATTTAAGCTTTCAGAAATGGCAGTTAAGGCAGAGGCAGCCCGTATGTTGTGTTTAAAAGCAGCCACATTGAAGGATGAGGGCCAGGACTATACAAAGGCAAGCGCTATGGCAAAACTTTTTGCCTCTGAGACTGCAATGTTCAATGCGATAGAGGCCATACAGATTCATGGCGGTTATGGATACGTTAAGGAATACCATGTAGAAAGAATGATGCGGGACGCTAAAATCACACAGATCTACGAAGGAACTTCTGAAATTCAAAAAATGGTTATTGCCAGGGAATTATTAAAATAATTCAAAGGTGCCCGGCCGAAATCAAGTAGTATTCATTGGGTTTTTTGAATAAACTATATTAGTTTTATACAATAATTTCAGCAAATTATCCGCTAATACCCACCCAAAAGCAAAAAACAACATAGTGGAAGACTATAATAAGATTATTGAATCCCTGGGAGTCAGGTTTATCAAAGCTAAGAATATTAATATTTTGAAGCCTGTCACCGTAGAGAATAACTACGACATTGAGAACACGCTGATTCTTGTTACAAAGGGGTCAATAAAGTTCGGAAAAGAAAAAGAGCAGGTTAATGAGGGCGAAATACTGTTCGTGCCTGGAGGACGTTTATTGTCTATTACTTATGGGTCTGGAAATTCAGATAGCTTATCGAAAGATGATTTCCTTAATAATAGGGAGAGTTATCTTCAGATATATGAAACAGATAGTGGAACTCACGAGAGTTATAGTTACGTGTCTTTTGAGGCCAAAGCCTTTGATTCAGTAAACTTTTTTGCCTCACTGGATATTCCTCCTTTTAAGATTACCAATAATCATTTAAAGTTCGCTAACCTGATATCTGACATCAACAGTGAAATTGTATCGAATGCTCCCGGTAAAGGCAGGGTAGTTAAGCTCCTGACCGAAAGATTGGTGGTTGAGTTGATTAGATTTATTCTAAAGCAGGGATTGTTTGTAGAACAGTTTGCTACAAATAGCACCTATTTCAAGGATCCCCGACTGATAGATATCTTCACTTTTATTAAAGAAAACCTGGGAGAAGATCTTTCTAATAAAATTCTTGCCAACGTAGCAAATGTCTCCGAAGACTATGTAGGTCAGTATTTCAAAATGCTTACCGGAATTAATCCACAGGATTATATTGAATATCAGCGGATGGAGATGGCAGTAAACCTGCTGAGGACTTCAAAGAAAAGTATTCGAGAGATAGGGAAGGATGTAGGTTATAAAGATACCGCATATTTCTGCCGACGATTTAAAATGATGTTCGGCATACCTGCTGGTAAAATGAGAAGGAGAGAATCTCTGATGAATCTTTAATCTTCTGGTTCTTCGTTCTGTGAGGCTACCATTTTTCCTATTTGAGAAAGGATCAGACCAATTACAGCAACTGTTATCTTTTCAAATAGGATATGCTTAAAACTAAAAGAAGGTTTTTCTGCTTTTTGAGCAACTTTCGGTTCTTTTTGAACGTCTTCTTTTTTTACCTTTTTTGATTTCCCTGACCCTCCTACCATCTTGCTAATCGCAAAAATCGTAAAGCTTGTGGCAGCAGTGATGATCAGTATATTTATTGCTTTTTTCTCAAAATTTCCGGAGACGCTTTCAAGTTCCTCGTCCAATTGAGATTCTTTTAATGTTAAAGATTCTCTTTTTTTATGCCAGATGTTAGAGTGTTTAGTCTTCATCATCTTCTACATTTTCACTGATCTTAATAAAAACTGATTCCAGCCAGTTTTGAATCCTGTTTGTTCGCAATAACAAAAAAATAACGATGAGGATCAAAAGATAGCTGCCGGCAATAATTAGGTAGCCATAATAGGCACTGTTTAACAGCACATTTAAATAGGAGCCGATGGCCAATGAAAGGAATACAAACAGAAAGAAAGCAATGATTCCGAGGAACATAAAGGCTAATACATGAGCCAGTATCTTAGATACCTGAGCAATGATGTCAAGTTTTAATCGCTCACCTTTCAACTTTAGGTATTCGGTGATTTTATCAAGTAATTTATTAACCAGCGACATATGCGTGTTTTTGACTTGTGTTAATTTATTGAAAATATGAGATTTCAAGTAATCGAAACCTACTTTTCTAACAGTATTTGGGGCGATTAGGTTTAATCGCGGTTCAATTCAGCAATTGCAAGCCAGGCCATAAGACCCATTCCTGTCTTTAATGCAGACTCATCAATATTAAAGGTTGGGGTATGTACGCCTGAGCTTATTCCCATTTTTTCGTTTCTGGTTCCTAATCGGTAAAAACAAGCATCCACATGGTGGGAATAGAAAGCAAAATCCTCTCCAGCCAACCATAAATCAATGTCAAGTACATTGTCTTCGCCCATGTATGCTTTTGCTGCATCTATGTTGAATTGGGTGTATTCCGGTTCATTTTTTAGGTGAGGATAACCTTTTTGTACATCGTATTTGCAGGATCCGCCCATCGCTTTGGCAATACCTTCAGCCATATCAGTCATTAACTGATGGGCTTCTGCTCGCCAGTTCTCATCATATGTTCTAAAAGTACCCTGAACCTTCACCTCATTGGGAATTACATTGGTGGCACCAAGCGCCTCCACCTTTCCAAAGGACAGTACAGAAGGTATTTTGGGGCTTGCTTTTCTACTGACTATCTGTTGCAGTGCAACAATGATATGACTGGTAATCAATACAGGGTCTATGAGATTTTCAGGCATTGCGGCATGACCTCCTTTACCTGTCACTGTGAAATAAATTTCATCTGCACTGGCCATATACATCCCCTTTCTAAAGCCCACTTTGCCTGCATCTATTAGCGGCATAACATGTTGACCTAATATCTTCTCTGGCTTAGGATTCTCCAAAATTCCTTCATTGATGAGTAATGAAGCACCTCCTGGTAGCTTTTCTTCTCCAGGCTGAAAGATTACTTTTATGCTTCCTCCGAAATCTGGTTGGAGCTCTTTCAAGATCATTATTGCCCCTAAAAGGGATGATGTATGTACATCATGACCACAAGCATGCATCACTCCCTCATTAGTGGATCTATAAGGAACTTCATTTTCTTCAATGATGGGAAGGGCATCTATATCGGCGCGTAGGGCAATAACTTTTTCACCATCTCCCGCTCCCTTTAATAGGAATGTTAGCCCTGTATTGGCTTTCCGCTCGACTTGAGTAAAACCTAAACCTTTCAAAGTTTCTTCAATAAAATCTGCGGTCTTGAACTCCTCAAACGATAGCTCAGGATTTGCATGAAGATGGTGTCTTATCTCCAGTACTTTGCTGTAATACTTATCTGCTAATTCTTTAATTCTGGGTATTAGGTCACTCATGTTTTATCGCTATTCTTTCAGGAATTAACAGGGCATATGGAAAATCTTCCTTGAGCGACTCAAAAATTTTATGTGCTTCAAGTCGATTGTAGTAGGACCCAACTTTCACCTTAAAGGTAGGCTGATTATAAGATATTATTGGCTCCAGATTTGGAAACATGATTTCTACATGATCTTTAGCCTCATTGGCTGCCTTGTCATCATTTCCAGTATAGATTTGTATGGTATACCCATCAACGAATTTTTTTTCGCTATTCCTTTTGGTGATAATTCTATTGACGCTATCAAGTTCTACAGTGAGAGCAAGTGATTTACCTTGATTCCCAGTTGGCGTATCGGTTGACTCAATACTTTCAGTTGCGATTGGGTCACTGGGCTTTTCTAGAGTAGGTCTTAATGCACTCAAATCTTCCTGGTAGGTATCAGTAGTAGTTGAAGTGACAACTCCCTTTTTGCAGGCTGTAATGGCTACTGCAAACACCAAAAAATAACTTAATCGATAATAACGCATTTATTATTCTTTATGTCGTCTTCTACTGTTTTATACTTTACATCTTTTTTGACAGAGCCATCTGCATATTGAACATTTACCCGTTGGTTACGGCTGGCTATCTTGACTGATTTCGCAGGCTGTACTTTTTCTACAGGTTGTCGATTTGTCGGATGCGCTTTGTTGAGTAACGATCCTGAATCTTCTTTAGACTCTTTATAGTTTCTTGCAGATTTCTGCTGTCTGGCCTCCTGAACTTCGTCCGCTTCTTTCACCGGAATTTGGGCTTTCATCAGGAATGAAATACTCTCCTCGTTGACTTTACCGATGAAGGCTTTAAACAACTCAAAACCTTCAAATTTATAGATGATCAATGGGTCTTTCTGTTCATAGACAGCATTTTGAACCGATTGCTTTAAGTCATCCATGTCACGTAAATGCTCTTTCCAGGTTTGATCAATAATATTTAATGCGACCATCTTTTCCATGGAACGGATCATTTCCTTTCCATTGGTGCTGATAGATTTAGCAAGTGGAGCAGCCACACCATATTGTTTTTTGCCATCTGTGAATGGCACCAGGATGTTTTCAACAGTAGCTCCCCGGTTAAGCTGGATTTGCTTGAGGATAGGCAGTGCCTTATCAATCACAAAATTATTTTTATTGTGGTAATGGTCCAGGGCCTCTTTGTACAGGCGTTCCGTTAACTCTGCAGGATCATACTTTTCAAGCTCCTCAGCAGTAACCTGGAAATCCATTCCCAGTACACTGATAACATTGAGTTTAAGGCTATCAATGTCAAGGGAGGCTTTTGCATTAAGCGTAATATCTTCACAGGAATCATAGAGCATATTCAGTATGTCAAGCTCTAGTCGCTCTCCATAAAGAGCATTTTTACGACGTTTATAGATGACCTCTCGTTGAGAGTTCATGACATCATCATATTCCAGAAGTCTTTTCCTGGTAGCAAAGTTATTTTCTTCTACTTTTTTCTGTGCACGTTCAATCGATTTGGTGATCATGCTGTGCTGAATTACTTCACCTTCATTCAAGCCTAGTCGATCCATGATCTTCGCCACTCGCTGTGACATAAACATCCTCATCAGGTTGTCTTCCAATGAAACGAAGAACTGTGAAGATCCTGGGTCTCCCTGACGACCTGATCGCCCACGCAACTGTCTGTCAACACGTCTTGACTCGTGTCTTTCGGTACCGACAATGGCCAATCCTCCTGCAGCTTTTGACTCAGGGGTAAGTTTGATATCTGTACCTCTACCGGCCATGTTGGTAGCGATAGTAACTGTACCAGGTTTTCCGGCTTCTGCCACCACATCTGCTTCCTTTGCATGTTGTTTGGCATTAAGTACCTGATGGTTGATGTTTTTTATTTGTAACATCCGGCTCAATACCTCAGAAATTTCTACAGAGGTAGTACCTACCAACACGGGTCTGCCCAATTCACGCATCTCGATGATCTCGTCCACTACTGCACTAAACTTCTCTCTTACGGTTTTGTAGACCTTATCTTCCTGATCATTTCTGACTATTGGCCTATTCGTAGGGATGACCACAACATCCAGCTTATAGATGTCCCAGAATTCCCCAGCTTCTGTTTCTGCAGTACCAGTCATACCACATAATTTGTGGTACATCCTGAAATAGTTTTGCAGGGTAATGGTTGCATAGGTCTGTGTGGCATCTTCTACCTTCACATTCTCTTTTGCTTCAATGGCCTGATGCAAGCCATCCGAATAACGTCGTCCTTCCATTACCCGACCAGTCTGCTCATCTACAATCTTGACCTTATCTTCAACTACTATGTATTCTGTATCTTTTTCGTATAGACAATAGGCCCTTAACAGTTGATTGATGCTGTGAATTCTTTGGCCTTTCAGGCTGTAATCCTGAATGATTTCTTCTTTTTTCTGGATCTTCTCACTGTCTTTTAGATCGGAGTTTTCCAGTTTGGCTATCTCCGAACCTATGTCAGGCAGGATAAAGAAACTCGTGTCTTCACCTTCTCCAGTGATGAGGTCAATTCCTTTTTCAGTCAGATCAATGCTGTTGTGTTTCTCATCAATTGTGAAATATAGCGGTTCATCCGCTTCCGGCATCATCTTTTGATTGTCCTGCAGATAAAAGTTTTCTGTCTTTTGAAGAATCTGCCTGTTTCCTGACTCGGAAAGGAATTTAATCAAAGGCTTATTTTTAGGTAGTCCACGATAAGCTCTGAATAGCGGGACTCCTCCTTCATTTTCGTTTCCACCTTTGATCTGTGCTTTGGCCTGATTCAGATAGTCAGCTACAAGTTTCCTTTGTGCTTCCACCAATTTTGCAATTCGTGGTTTTAGTTCATAAAATTCATGTTCATCTCCTTTAGCAATCGGGCCAGAAATGATCAATGGCGTTCTTGCATCGTCAACCAATACGGAATCTACCTCATCGACCATGGCAAAATGGTGCTTCTTTTGTACTAATTCATCAGTACTTCTTGCCATATTATCTCTGAGATAATCGAAGCCAAACTCATTGTTTGTACCATATATGATGTCACATTGGTAAGCTTTCCTGCGATTTGCTGAGTTTGGTTGGTGTTTATCAATACAATCCACTGATAAACCATGAAACTCAAAAAGCGGAGCATTCCATTCGGAATCTCGCTTGGCGAGGTAATCATTCACCGTCACGATGTGAATACCCCGACCGGCAAGTGCATTTAAGTAAGCAGGTAGGGTGGCCACTAAGGTTTTTCCTTCACCTGTTGCCATTTCGGCAATTTTCCCCTGGTGAAGCACAACACCACCAATGAGCTGAACATCGTAATGGATCATTCCCCATTCTATCTCAGTTCCTGCGGCGAGCCACTTGTTATGCCAGGTAGCTTTGTCGCCATTTATTTCAATATTTGATTTTTCCTGAGCGAGTTCCCTATCCAGGGCAGTGGCCTCGACAGTTAGTTTTTTATTTTCAGTAAACCTGCGGGCCGTTTCTTTTACTACCGCGAAGGCTTTAGGAAGGATTTCCAATAAGACAACTTCCAGCTCTTCATCCCGACTTTCTTCTAGTTTGTCTATTTGGTCGAAAAGGGCTTCTTTCTCATTGATATCCAGATCTGGATTTTCATCGATTTGTTCATGAAGCTGAACCAGTTCGTCATCTATATGTTTGAGTTTTTCAGCAATAACGTTTTCCAACTCTGCTGTCTTACCCCTTAATTCTTCATCAGAGATGCCAGATAGTTTTTGGAACTCTTGATTGATGTGTCCCACAAATGGATTTAATTCCTTTAAATCCCTGTCGGACTTTGTTCCAAATAGCTTGGCAACGCCTTTATTAACAAATTCAAACATGCTCTTTATTTACAAGCTTAAAGTTAAATCAGATTCTATCAATTGACTGTTTCGTATGTCCCTTCAAAGACTTTTTTAACTGGTCCTGCAAGGTAAATATTTCTGAATTCATGTGGGGCTGTCTGGTCGAAAGAAACATGCAATTGACCACCAATTGTTGAAATATCCACTTTGCTTTTATATCCTTTAGTGGTTGAAGCCAGGGCACATGCTGTGACTCCAGTTCCACATGAAAGCGTTTCGTTCTCTACACCTCTTTCATAAGTCCTTACTGAGATGCCATTATCCTGAAGTTCCACGAAATTTACATTGGTGCCTTCAGGGGCAAATCTTTTTTCATAACGAATTCTTCTTCCATCTTCAAGGACGTCTATCTCATCTAAATCTTTTACAAACTTAATGAAGTGTGGGGAGCCGGTGTCAATAAACAATCCATCCTCAAAGTGTTTAATTTCTTCTACGTCATGAAGACTAAAATGGATGATACCCTTTTCAAAAAAGGCGTCATGTGCACCGTCAGTAGTAATGAACTCAGTTTTTTCAGCTGCAAGTCCCAATTGACTGGCAAAGCCGACCGCACATCTACTGCCATTGCCACATAGGCTTTTACTGCCATCTGGGTTGAAGAAAATCATTTTGAAATCAAGTTGATCATCTTCTTGAATAAGAATTAGGCCATCGGCTCCTATCCCAAATTTTCTGTCACACATGCGGGTGATCAATTCGGTTTGATTTGAAGGAAATTGTAAATCTCTATTATCAATTAAGATAAAATCGTTTCCGGTGCCCTGGTATTTTTGAAAACTAATTTTCATCTACTTAATGTCTATGCGATATAACTAAAAAAGCCATCAACTGGAGGCTGATGGCTTGATATTTTCTTTGTCAGGAATTTAGATATGCTCTTTAATCCTGGCTGCTTTACCTTTTCTACCTCGTAAGTAAAATAACCTTGCTCTTCTTACTTTACCTTTTCTCAGTAATTCAATCTTGTCAAGATTTGGGGTCAGGATAGGGAATACCCTTTCAACAGCAACGCCACTTGAAACTTTTCTTACGGTGAATGTCTCACCATTAGAATTTTGATTTCTGATCTGAATCACAGTACCTTGAAACTGCTGAATCCTCTCTTTATTTCCTTCCTTAATTTTATAGTGCACATTGATTGTGTCACCGGCAGAAAAATTAGGAAATTTTTCTTTTGTGGCTTTTAAATCTTCTTCGACTAATTGAAGCAATTCGTTTTTCATATCTGTACTCCGCTCTGAGTGTTTTCAAAAAGGAGTGCAAATATAAGAAAATGATTATTAGAAAATAGCATAGGAAAGAATTTTAAGTGATAAAAGTAGTAGTCTGGATCATTATCTCGTCAATGCTTCGTATGTCTCTGGTCGTCTGTTCCTAAATCTACTCTCAGATCTTTCAGGGGAGGTATTAATTTCAAAGTAGACCACTTCATTAGATTTTCCCATGGTTCGGATATCTCCATCCTCATCTATCAGCAAACTTTGGAAAGGGTGACTAAAGATCAGTGGCACCTCGTTTTCATATGCCCTAGTTCTCAATAGCACAGAATTCCATCCATCTTTATCAGTATAGCTGCCATAGGAGGGCACAAATAGCATTTGAGCACCTTTAAGTGAAAGAATTCTTGCCGGCTCAGGTAATTGGCGGTCGTAGCAGATCATCATCCCTACTTTCCCAAAGGGAGTTTGAAATACTGGGTATTGTTCACCAGGCACATAACAAGAGGGGTTGATGGTATATCCTTGAGCAAAGTGGGTTTTGCTGTATTTACCAATGATGTCACCATCAGGATCGATGAGAACAGCCGTATTGTAGGTGGTTTCATTGTCCAACTCCAGAAAACCCAAAACGAGGTATATGTCGAGTTCATCAGAGAGTTTAGATGCTTTTTTAATATATCGGCCATCCAATGGTTCAGCCAGCTCAATAAATTTTTTAACAAGTATATCCTTTTCTTCACCTGTGGTAGCATTTACTTCATTGATCACATAGCCATCCAGCGCACCTTCCGGAGTAACTACGACCTTAGCATCTCCTTCCGTGGCTGCTTCTCTTACTAATCTTTCAATGCGGGTCCAGTTGGCTTCTTTGTCCCATTTCTTTGGAATCACCGAGGCGCTCGCAATGCGGATTCTGGAGATGGTTTGTTCTGTATTTTCATATTTATTGAAATGAATAGATTGGCCAAATGAAGTTAACGCACAAAGTGTGGTCAAAAGGAATAGCAACGATGTGGTTATCTGGTTCATAAGTCAATGCTTTTCAAAAAAACTTTAATTCTTATACTTTTTGGTAAAGTCAGGTCGGAGCATTTTTAGCGCTTTGTTCGTATCTACATAATCCTGCAGCCCGGCCATGGAGATGACTGTGAAATCGTTTTTTGCAAGATATTCAAGATATTCCGTGAACAGCTCGGGGGGTGTATTAACCCAGGGGTGTTCTATATCCGGTACACCGTGTAGCGTTAATACCACAATTTTTCCGTTTTTTGCTTTGTCGAAAGTTGCCATTATCTCAGCTTTATTCTCGGGATTGGTGGCCCAGCTGGGAATAAGATAGGGGTGATCTGTAAGGGGGTCATAGGCCCTGCTTCCTCCGGCCCTGCCAGAGGCATATCCTTTTTTTCGCAGGAACTTGAGTGTCTGCTCATTCAAACCATAGCCAGGGTAGGCAAAGTTGGTGGGTTTCGGAATACCTAGAGAATCGCATTTGTCCTCTATATATGTCAGTTCAGCATTGAACTCATTGCGGGATAATTTGGTAAGATTAGCATGTGTACGGGTGTGATTAGCTACTTCAAAGCCCATTTTATCTAAGGCCTTAATTTGTCTCCAATTCATGTAAAGGCTACTGTCCAGATAGTTAGGTGGAAATTCACAGACATAGAAAGTAGCTCCAAATCCAAATTCCTTTAGCAAAGGAGCAACCACTGAATACTGGCTTGCGGGTGCATCATCAAAAGTAAGCACCACCAATTTATCTGGAATCTCTTTTTTAAGGATTTGTGCGTTACCTGAAAAGCAGGAAAGCAGGATAATTAAGAAGACCAGGACTTTATTCATAATCAGATTCAAGATTGCATGTATTTCAAGATAATCAGATTGTTTAATTAAATACAAAATAATTAACTCTTGATCGAAATAGCATTTAGGGTAGTTTATATAACATCAGGCGATGATTTTAGATAAGGTAGAAGTATGATATCTAGTCTCTCTTCTATGAATTCAATAGTTTGACATGCTTACCTCTTGTCGTGGAGATGTTCTACTTTAATTACCTGTTGCAACGGGTAAACAGCTGGTCCAAACTGATTGAATAAAGCTACGTCGGCAGCATCATTTCCATAACCCAGGGACACATAGCCACCTTTTGGGCCGACTTGAGTTGCATCAAAAGTATACCAACGTCCACCTACATAGGCTTCAAACCATGCGTGCATGTCCATGGGTTTTAGATTGTGGAGATAGCCAACAACCATTCGTGAAGGGATACTGAGACTTCTGCACAAGGCAATCCCCAGGTGCGCTAAATCTCGACATACTCCTGATCGTCGGTTATACACATCGACTGCGGTAATGGGATAGTCGCTGCTTCCGGGAATATAACTGATATTATCTCTCAGCCATGTTTCTATAGCGGCTACCTGATCATATCCCGGAAGCTGATTTGTAGTTATTGAAACAGCAAGCTCATTGAGTCGATCAGATTCACAATACCTACTGGGTAAAAGGTAGCTTAAGACTGTATCCGGCAAATACTGAATTTCAACAAAAGGGGCTCCAGGATTTACATCAATAAGGTCAGCTGTTTTTACATTGGCAGAGGTATATATAGAAAAGTTACCCGATGGGGCCATTAACCTTTGGCAAAGATTTCCAAAGGCATCGGTATGTTCTGTCACCGTCACCATTGGAGTAATCTTATACTCCTCACGCTCTACCCATTGCTGTGCACCACTTCGTGGGCGTAGCATCAGAATAAGAGGCGTAGATAGTTCCATGTCAAAAGTGAGCTCACAACTAATTTTTAGCCACATAAATTTTTACACTATTTGATGAAGAGGCAATTTGCAATATTCATAGGGAATCAAGGCACACCAACACAGTTAATTACATTAGACTTAGTCTATTTTACACCAGGGTGATTTTTGTAGAACATTAGATGAAAGATCCGAAAAACTGTAATTTTTTGTCTTAGAGACTTCTTAAAAAAAAGTGCTATCTAAAGTGGAGAGCTTATCCCGTAGGTCCTTAAGGGCTTATCGGTCAAGAAGTTCTAATGTAACAAGATAAGCGCAGTGATCTGATGCAACAGCATCCTGAATAACTTCTGTTTTAATCACTTTCCATCTGTTTTTAGGATAGAACATCACATAATCAATTTTAATCCTGGGATCGTCTGAAGGATAAGTGGGTGATGGAAGATCTTTACTATCAGCCGGTGTCCATACCTTTTGCAGTAAGTTTATAGGGACACTTCCTGGTACCGCATTTAGGTCGCCAGCCAGAATGGTTGGGTAGGTATTTTGTGGAAATATTTCATTTAGCTTATCGACCTGTGACAACCGGTCTTTTTCGTCCTGATGCTCGAGGTGAGTACCTACAAAGGCAATGGTATCTCCTGGAGATAATACTGCTGTAATTTCCAGGGCAGCTCTTGGCTCATTTCCGGGTGTGTAAGGCAATTCTATGTTTCTGCTTTTTGTAAAGCTGTATTTGGACAAAATGCCCTCACCATACTCACCTCCATCAAATTTCATCGCTTTTCCAAAAAGAGGAGCCATTTTTGTTCTCCAGCCCAGTTCAGTAACCAAGTCAAGTTTATTTACTCTGTTAGTTTTAAAATCAACCTCTTGTAAGGCCACAAAATCCGGATTAGTATTTTTTATCACCTGGGCAATTACATCCAGATTAAAGTCACCTTTGGTCGTCGCGCCATGAAGGATGTTGAAGGAGAGTACTTTTATTTGCCGACTATTTTCAAATGCAGGTTGAGCCCAGGCCAAATTATATAACCAGCAGATAAGGATGATGAATACTTTTTCCTTCATAGGAATTGGTTGTTGGTTAGCAAATTTTAATTTGATGTTTGTTCTGAATTAGTCATCCCCTAACAAATCAGGCCGTTTCTTTTTCGTCAGTTCCACTGACTGCTCGTGTCTCCATGCTTCAATCTTGGCTTCATGGCCAGAAGTTAGCACATCAGGAACCTTCCAGCCTTTATATTCCGCAGGTCGGCTGTAAACAGGCGGTGCGAGCAGGTTGTCCTGAAAAGAGTCAGTAAGTGCAGAGCTTTCATCATTAAGAACTCCCGGAATCAGTCGGATTAGCGAATCAGCAAGGACCATGGCGGCGAGTTCACCACCCGAAAGCACAAAATCCCCAATACTGATTTCCCGGGTGATCAGGTGATCTCTGACGCGTTGGTCTACTCCTTTATAATGACCACACAACAGGATTAGGTTTTTTTTCAAGGATAGTTCATTTGCAATCCCCTGATTGAGTGTTTCTCCATCTGGCGTGAGGTAGATTATCTCATCATAGTTTCGTTTTTGCCGAAGGGTAGTGATGCAGTTATCGATGGGTTCGATGGTCAGGACCATGCCTGCGCCACCACCAAAAGCATAGTCATCTACACTTTTTTGTTTATGGGTTGAATAATCCCTGATGTTGTGAATTTCAATCTCTACAAGACCTTTATCCCTAGATCGTTGCACGATACTCTGGTTCAGTGGACCATCAAACAACTCTGGCAGACAAGTAAGGATATCGAGTTTCATGTGAAGGTAAATTGATTTTTGAGCGGACACATGGAATTTTCCCGCCTCAGGCGGACTTCATTTCATGAATCTAAATATACGGCTAATAATCCATCTGGCAGTTGAGTATGTACTTCGGACTTTTCCAGGTCAACGGATAGCAGGATCTGTGGGTCCATGGGAATAAGCACTTCTTTCCCTTTGTGATCTGTACTGATCAAGGTGTTGCTGGAAGAAGTGATGATTTCCTTTACCTTTCCAATTGGGGTTTTACCATCAAAAACCTGAAATCCAATGAGATCATGGTAGTAGTATTGTCCTTTTTCAAGTTTTGGAAGTGCCGTAATAGGCAGAAAAGTACGTTTCCCAATTAAATCACTGGCCACTTGTATGGAGTTGATATCTTCGAATTGGACTGTAGCCATTTCATTTCTGATCTGGATCTCTTGAATAAAAAAAGGAACCAACTTTCCATTTATTTCTAGGAAAATTGATTCCAATTTTTTGTACTTTGTTGGATCATCTACATCCAACAATAGCATAAGTTCACCTTTTAGTCCATGAGTCCTGACGACATTACCTAATTCGTAATAATTGTCAAACTCATTCACAAAGGTTTATTTTTCTTTTTTGCTATCGTCTTCTTTGGGAGCTTCTTCTTTCTTAGCAGCTTCTTCAGCTTTAGCTTCAGGTGCTTCCTCCTTTGGTTTCTCCTCTTTTGGTGCTTCGACCGCTTCCTCTACTTTAGCTTCAGGCTCAGTCTTCTTCTCTTCATCCTTCGCCTCGGGCACAGCAGGCTTTTCTTCAGCTTTTGGCGCGTCTTCAACAGGAGCTGCAGCCTCTTCAGCCTTTGGAGCTTCCGTTTTTTCAACTTTAGCTTCTTCTTTAGGAGCCTCTTCCTTTTTCTCTTCAGCCTTTGGAGCTTCTTCTACTGGTGCAGTAGTTTCTTCAGTTTTTGCTTCAACTTCAGTTACCGCCTCTTTTCCTTCTTCTTCTAATTCTTTTTCAGCTGAATCAGCTCCAGCGTCTGCAACTTCAGCAACAAGAGCAGCCTCAGCATCTTTCTTTCTTTTCGCAATGGCTTCAGCTCTTGCGTCAGAAACTTTCTTCTCAGCTGCAAGTCTGCTTTTAGCATCGCTAGCCTTGTCACTTGCGATTTTTTCAATTTTAGTCTGGATTTTAGCTTCTTTCTCAGCCACCCAGGTTTCAAATTTCTTATCTGCATCTTCCTGCTTGATAGCGCCTTTGTTAACGCCAATTTGAAGATGTTTTTTATACATGATACCTCTATAAGATAACATGGCCCTTACAGTATCAGTAGGTTGAGCACCTTTCATGATCCAATCAAAAGCCTTATCATCATTCATTACAATTGAAGCAGGATTTACATTGGGATCGTAGGTTCCGATTTTCTCGATAAAACGACCATCTCTTGGAGATCTTGAATCGGCAATAACGACATCGTAAATGGCAAATTTTTTGCGTCCTCGACGCGACAGTCTAATCTTTACTGGCATAATTGATTTCTTTGTTTATGGAACCCGTCCATTCAAAATTTATTTTAAAAGGAGCGCAAAGATAGTGACTTGTTTGATATTATGAAATAATTATTGAAATATAAGCTTGATTGCGCCATATATTTGCATAAGCGGGTAAGCAGTTATTAATATTAGAATGATTCCCATATATTTGTTCTCGTTTTAGAACAGCGTAATCAATAACCCGAATGGATAAATACTCCTATATCTCCAACGCTCACGTAAGTTACATAGATGACTTGTATAAGCACTACCAGGATGATCCCGAATCAGTCGATCAGTCCTGGCAGAAGTTTTTTGAGGGATTTGAGTTTTCGCAGGAGCGATATGGTGAAAACGGCTCAGCAACAGAGGAGTCAGTCACATCTCCTAAAGAAATCCGGGTAAGAAATTATATCTATGCCCATCGATCAAGGGCTCACCTGATATCTGATACCAATCCTGTTAGGCAACGCAGAAAGCATATTACCAGACTTTCCTTAAGTGACTTTGATCTTTCAGAAGCAGATCTGGATGAGGAATTTGAGGTAGGTCAGGAAATTGGGATCGGTAAAGCTTCGCTTCGTAAAATAAGTGAGCATCTGGAAAAAATTTATCGTGGCCACATTGGTTATGAGTACAACCACATACGTAATGCAGATATATTTGAGTGGTTTCGTTCAAAAGTAGAGTTAGAAGGGGTCGAAATTAATCCACCGCTACCGGAAAAGGAGCGCATCCTTTCTAAGTTGAATGAAGCAGTAGTATTTGAGAACTTTCTTCACACCAAGTTTATCGGACAAAAAAGATTTTCACTGGAAGGAGGGGAAAATACCATCGTGGCATTAGATAAGGTTATTAATTACGCCTCTGAGTTAGGTGCTGAAGAAGTGGTGATTGGGATGGCCCACCGTGGCAGGTTAAATGTATTGGCAAATATCATGGGTAAGACCTATGATGAGATTTTTGCTGAATTTGAAGGGAATACAGATCCTGATCTAACCATGGGAGATGGGGATGTCAAATATCACCTGGGGTATTCGAGTTTCATGGAGACTTCAGCAAAGAAAAAGATTTATGTTAAGCTAGCACCTAATCCTTCTCATTTGGAGGCGGTAGATCCTGTTGTTTTGGGTTATACCCGTGCACAGATTGATGACGAATATCGTGGTGATTTCAATAAAGCCATTCCGGTTTTAATACATGGTGATGCGGCTATTGCTGGACAAGGTATATTATATGAGTGCATTCAGATGTCTTTGCTACCAGGTTATAAATCTGGTGGGACCATTCATTTTGTGATCAACAATCAGGTAGGGTTTACCACTGATTATGATGACGCAAGATCTAGTATTTACTGTACAGATTTGGCTAAAATTGTGGATGCTCCTGTCATGCATATCAACGGGGATGATCCGGAAGCAGTTAATTTTGCTGCAAAAATTGCTGTTGAATACAGACAAAAATTCAATAAAGATATTTTCATTGATCTTCTCTGTTACAGGAGACATGGACACAATGAAAGTGATGAGCCCAAGTTCACGCAGCCCAAACTATACAACCTTATTTCAAAGCACGCGAACCCTCGTGATATTTATGTGAAGTCTTTGATCAGTAGGGGTGATATCAGTGAGGACAAGGCTCAGAAACTGGATAAGGAATTTAAAAAGCAGCTTCAGGATAGGCTAAATGAGGTGAAACAAAATCCTCTTCCATATAAACCTCAAAAAATTGAGGAGGAATGGCATTTTCTCAGAAGGTCAAAACCTGAGGATTTTGATCAATCGCCAGATACTTCAATCAATAAAGAAATATATGACCAGGTTGCTGCAGCCCTTACTTCCATACCCAAAGGCTTCAAACCACTGAAGCAAATCGATAAATTGTTGAGGGATAGGAAGAATAATTTTCTGGAGGAAAAAGTTCTAAACTGGGGTGACGCTGAATTGTTGGCTTATGGCTCTCTATTAGCTGAAGGAAAAATTGTCAGAATGTCTGGACAGGACGTTAGAAGAGGAACATTCTCTCACAGACACTCATATCTTTTTGATTCAAACACAAACGAGCCTTATTGTAATCTTGACCACGTTAAAGAGGGTCAGGAACCTTTCAGGATTTTCAACTCCTTACTGTCAGAGTATGGTGTGCTTGGTTTTGAGTATGGATTTGCGATGGCAACACCGAATGCATTGGTGATCTGGGAGGCACAATTTGGTGATTTCTCCAATGGAGCTCAGGTTGTGATTGATCAGTTTATTTCCTCTGCAGAAACCAAGTGGCAAAGGATGAATGGTCTGGTGATGTTGTTACCACATGGATATGAAGGACAAGGTCCAGAGCATTCAAGTGCAAGGCCTGAACGATTTTTACAAATGTGTGCTCAGGAAAACATGATCATTGCGAATGTGACATCTCCAGCTAACTTCTTTCATTTGATGAGAAGACAAATTAGTTGGGAATTCAGGAAGCCATGTGTAGTATTCTCCCCAAAGTCATTGTTGAGGCACCCTAAAGTGGTTTCGCCACTGGAAGATTTCACTAAAAGCAGGTTTCAAGAGGTTTATGATGATGAATTTGTCACCAAGAAAAACGTCAAGCGAATTCTTCTTTGTACAGGAAAAATTTATTACGACCTCCTTGAAGAACAGGAAAAGAAAAAGATCAAAGACATTGCAATCATCAGGATTGAGCAATTGCATCCTTTTCCAACCAAGCAGCTTGATAAAATCTTAAAGAAATATGGTAAGACGGAGTTGATATGGGTTCAGGAAGAGCCTGAAAACATGGGAGCCTGGGGTTTTATTCTTCGGGTCTCAGGATTAAATCTTACGCTGATATCCAGAAAAGCTGGATCATCACCTGCCACTGGCTATGCGAAGGTGCATAAGCAGGATCAGGCAGATATAGTTAAAAAAGCACTTAAATCTTAATACTGAACTTATGAGTTTAGAAATAAAAGTCCCTTCAGTGGGTGAGTCTATTTCGGAGGTCACTATTGCCAGCTGGACAAAGAAAGATGGCGATTTTGTAGAAATGGATGAAGTTCTATGTGAATTGGAATCTGATAAGGCAACATTTGAAGTCACTGCTGAAGCAGCTGGAGTTTTGCATATTAAGGCAGAGGAAGGCGCCACCTTAGATATTGGGGCCTTGCTTTGTGAGATTGACGATTCAGCAAAATCTAATGGGTCCTCCGAAGACAAACCAGCATCAAAAGAAGATCAGAGTTCTGAAACAGAAAATGCTAGTGAATCATCTGATAATGAGACTCCAAAATCCACAGGAAATGTCATAGAGATGAAAGTGCCTGCGGTAGGAGAATCGATCAATGAAGTAACCATTGCTTCCTGGGCTAAAAATGATGGAGATGCTGTAGAACTAGATGACGTCATTGCAGAGATTGAATCTGATAAGGCCACCTTTGAATTAACTGCGGAGGCCTCGGGGATTCTAAGAATTATTGTTAAAGAAGGAGAGACTGTTGATATAGGTGCTTTAATCTGTAAAATTGAAGAAACAACAGGTGGTTCTGGAGCTGATAAGCCAGCAGAAACCAGCAATGAGGCAAGTACATCTGTACAACAAAGTTCAGAGCAAAATGAGGGTTCTTATGCAGCAGGACATGCTTCACCAGCTGCCGCTAAAATTATGGATGAAAAGGGTCTTAATAAGGATCAGGTGAAAGGATCTGGAAGAGACGGGAGGATTACTAAAGAAGACGCCCAAAAAGCTGAAAAACCTTCAAAGTCTACTGAGGCACCAAAACCTTCTACTGGCTCAGAATCATCACCGGCGCCTTCAACGGGAGACCGTAACCAGCGCAGAGAAAAAATGACCTCCCTGAGGAAAACAATTTCTAAAAGGCTGGTTTCAGTGAAGAATGAAACGGCTATGTTGACCACATTCAATGAAGTTGACATGGGGCCTATCATGGAATTGAGGAAAAAATATAAAGAGACCTTCAAGGAGAAGTATGAGGTTGGTTTAGGTTTTATGTCCTTCTTTGGCAAGGCTTGTAGTATGGCCTTGAAGGAATGGCCTTCGGTGAATGGAATGATCGATGGAGAAGAAATAGTCTACAATGATTATTGTGATATTTCTATTGCGGTATCCACGCCAAAAGGATTGGTTGTACCCGTAATCAGAAATGCTGAATCATTGAGCTTTGATCAATTTGAAAAGGAAGTGGTGCGACTTGCATTAAAGGCGAGAGATGGAAAGCTGAGCATTGATGAGATGCAGGGAGGTACGTTTACCATCACCAATGGGGGAATTTTTGGATCTATGTTATCCACCCCAATCATCAATGCTCCTCAGTCAGCCATTCTGGGCATGCACAACATTGTGCAAAGACCGATGGCCGTAAATGGCGAGGTAGTGATCAAGCCGATCATGTATGTGGCTTTATCCTACGACCACAGGATTATTGATGGAAGGGAATCGGTAAGCTTCCTTGTCAGAGTAAAAGAATTACTTGAAGATCCCACAAGATTATTGCTAGGGGTATAAATTGAATAAAATAGTATTATGGATTACGATGTAACGGTAATTGGATCAGGCCCGGGAGGCTATGTTGCTGCGATACGTTGCGCACAGCTTGGCATGAAAACGGCCATCATAGAAAAATATGATACACTTGGTGGAACTTGCCTGAATGTTGGCTGTATACCATCAAAAGCCTTACTTGATTCTTCAGAGCATTTTCACAATGCTTCACATACTTTTAAAGAACACGGAATCGATATTCAGGCGCCTAAGGTAAACCTGAAGCAAATGATCTCCAGAAAAGACGATGTGGTTAAGCAAAACGTTGATGGCATCGCGTACTTGATGAAGAAGAATAAAATCGATGTCTTGACAGGCGTTGGTTCTTTTAAAGATAAAAACACAATTGAAATCAGTGGAAAAAGTAAAAAAACAATTACCACTGAAAAAGTGATCATTGCTACTGGTAGCAAACCAGCTTCTTTACCTTTTATAAAGATTGATAAGGATCGAATCATCACAAGTACAGAGTCATTAAAGCTGGCAGAAGTACCCAAACAAATGATTGTTATTGGAGGAGGTGTTATCGGAATGGAATTAGGCTCTGTCTACGCACGTTTGGGAGCAAAAGTCACCGTTGTTGAATATTTAGACAGCATCATCCCAACCATGGATAGTACCATGGGTAAAGAGCTTCAAAAATCACTAAAGAAACTAGGGTTTGAGTTTTATCTGGGGCATAAGGTAACTGCAGTTGATAAAAAAGGGAAATCGGTTACGGTCAAGGCGGAAAGTAAAGATGGTAAATCAATCGAGATTAAAGGTGATTATTGCCTGGTATCCATTGGAAGAAAACCCTATACTGAGGGACTTGGATTAGATCAAGTTGGGATCGAAACGGATAAACAGGGAAGGATCGAAGTTGATGAACATCTTCGAACCAAAGTTGATAATATCTATGCTATCGGTGATGTGGTCAAAGGAGCGATGCTGGCTCACAAAGCAGAGGAGGAAGGTGCTTTTGTGGCAGAGGTTATGGCAGGTCAGAAGCCACACATACATTATAAACTGATTCCCGGCGTAGTTTATACGTGGCCTGAAGTGGCTTCAGTGGGCTATACCGAGGAGGAGCTGAAAGAAGCAGGACGTGAAGTGAAAATAGGTTCTTTCCCATACAAAGCGCTTGGTCGTGCCAGAGCGAGCATGGATTTAGATGGCTTGGTAAAAGTAATTGCGGACAAACAAACAGATGAGATTTTGGGCATGCACATTATCGGTGCAAGAGCAGCAGATATGATCGCGACCGGTGTCACTGCAATGGAGTTTAGGGCATCTGCTGAAGATGTCGCACGTATGTCACATGCACATCCTACTTATATGGAGGCTGTGAAAGAAGCCTGTCTTTCCGCTACGGAAAACAGGCCTATTCACATGTAATTTGATTATTTCATTGACTTAAAAGTACGTAACACACCAACGATACCAATAAGGATACCCAGCCCAAGACTTATATAATACCAAGGCTCTGACATGGTGTATGAACCTGAAAATGTATTGCCAATTACTTTTCCAAGATCATTGGGCGAATGTGTTTGCGCCCAGTAGATGATAAATATTCCAATTGCGAGTAGTGCAATTCCTCTGATCATTCCTGGTTTCATAGAATTAAATTAAGTTTTGTTGAATAACTAAACTACAATTAATAATAAGAGAGACAAATAAATTGCGCCTTTTTCTCTGTGATGAGTGTGAGGTTTACCTTTAGTTTTTGCCCGATAATGTGATATAGCTCATCGAAATGGGGATGAGTTAAAGCTTAAAAATTAATGGCTTCTTGATTCTTTAAGGATTTATTTTTCCTTTTTAATTCGAGGAGCTTGAAAAGGTCTGCCAGTTGGTCTAATCAAATACTCATAAGCAAAACCTAAAAAGAATGAGTAATAAAAAACCCTACTCCGAATGCAGAGTAGGGCGATTAAGTGATTAAGAACCAGCAAGCTATTTTTTACTGGTTTCGTTAAAATTGCTCAGCGTTTTTCATTTAAGCAAGTGGTATAGAACGGTTCATAACCCATGGCAAGTAACGTATTCTTATTAATCTTCTATTGTTTTGGATATTTTCAAATATTGCATGAATTAAATCAATTGCCTGACTTATTTTTGCCACAATTTGTACCCACCAAAAACCACTTAGATGCCTAAAAATCCTGACATTAAATCTGTACTCATTATTGGAAGTGGACCAATCATCATTGGCCAGGCATGTGAATTTGATTACTCTGGTTCACAGGCAGCCCGTTCATTGAGAGAAGAGGGAATAGAAGTTACCCTTATCAACAGTAATCCGGCAACAATTATGACAGACCCGGTTACAGCTGATAATATCTATCTTAAACCACTTACCAAGAAATCGATAAAGGAGATTCTGCAAAAGCATAAGATTGATGCTGTACTTCCTACTATGGGTGGTCAGACAGCCTTAAACCTTGCAATTGATTGCGAGAAAGCTGGAATCTGGGAACAATTTGGTGTGAAGCTTATCGGAGTGGATATCGGAGCCATTGAAACAACTGAAGATCGTGAGAAATTCAGATTAAAAATGAATGAAATTGGTGTCGGTGTTTGCAAAGGAGAAACAGCTACCTCATTCCTAACAGGAAAAGAAATCGCTCAAAAAATTGGTTTTCCATTGGTTATTCGTCCTTCATATACACTTGGAGGGTATGGTGGAGGGTTTGTAAATTCAGCAGAGGAATTTGATACCGCTTTGAATGCCGGTCTTCAGGCCTCTCCAATTCACGAGGTATTGATTGAACAATCTATTTTAGGTTGGAAAGAATATGAAGTTGAATTAATAAGAGATAATGCAGGTAATATTATTATTATCTGTTCTATAGAAAATTTTGATCCGATGGGTGTTCACACTGGGGACTCAATTACTGTTGCTCCTGCGATGACACTGCCAGACACGGTCTATCAGCACATGCGTGACCTGTCCAAGACGATGATAAATGCCATTGGCCAATTTGCAGGAGGTTGTAATGTACAGTTTGCAGTTAATCCTGATACTGATGATATCATTGGAATCGAAATTAATCCAAGGGTTTCTAGATCTTCAGCTCTAGCTTCTAAAGCCACCGGATATCCAATTGCCAAGATCGCTGCCAAACTAGCGATAGGTTATAACCTGGATGAGCTGAAAAATCAAATCACAAAAACAACTTCGGCATTTTTTGAACCGGCCATTGATTATGTGATTGTAAAGGTCCCAAGATGGAATTTTGATAAGTTTCAGGGTTCTGATAGGAAATTAGGATTGCAGATGAAATCTGTAGGTGAAGCCATGGGAATTGGCCGAAACTTTCAGGAAGCTTTGCAAAAGGCTTGTCAATCATTAGAAATTAAAAGGAATGGACTTGGTGCTGATGGTAGAGAACTGAAAGATCAGGCAGCAATACTATATAGTCTAGAGCACCCAAGCTGGAACAGGCTTTTTCATATTTATGATGCATTTAAATTAGGGATTCCATTTAAGACCATCCAAACCCTCACGAAGATTGATAGCTGGTTTTTACAACAGATAGAGGATTTGATCCATTTGGAGGATAAGATTGAAAAGTTCACACTTGATACTCTACCAAGAGAATTGTTTAAAGAAGCCAAAGAGAAAGGATATGCAGACCGTCAAATTGCGCACTTAATCAAGTGTCTGGAAAGTGAAGTATTTGAAAAAAGGAATGAACAGGGCATCAAAAGAGTATACAAACTGGTGGATACCTGTGCAGCAGAATTTGAAGCACAAACACCTTATTACTATTCTACCTTTGATGAAGAGAATGAATCCGATTCTTCAAATAAGAAAAAGGTCATTGTTTTGGGATCAGGTCCAAATAGAATTGGTCAGGGCATCGAATTTGACTATTCCTGTGTCCATGGTGTATTAGCAGCAAAGGAATGCGGTTATGAGACCATCATGATCAATTGTAACCCGGAAACAGTTTCGACGGACTTTGATATTGCTGACAAACTATATTTTGAACCTGTCTTCTGGGAGCATATCTATGATATTATCCTTCATGAAAACCCTGTAGGTGTTATCGTTCAATTGGGAGGGCAAACTGCTTTGAAACTAGCTGAAAAGCTTGAACGATATGGAATTAAGGTAATTGGCACCAGTTACGAAGCGTTGGATCTTGCAGAGGATAGAGGTAGATTTTCAGATCTGCTTAAGGAAAATAAAATACCTTATCCCCAGTATGGTACAATAGAAGATGCGGAGTCAGCCATTGCATTGTCAAAGGAGATTGGCTTCCCATTACTTGTTCGGCCAAGTTATGTACTTGGTGGACAAAGCATGAAGATTGTAATCAATGAGAAGGAACTTGAGCAACATGTTGTAAACCTTATCAAAGACAAACAGGATGGTAAAATATTATTGGATCACTTTTTAGAAGGCGCTATTGAGGCAGAAGCAGATGCGATTTGTGATGGTGAAGATGTGTATATCATTGGAATCATGCAGCACATAGAGCCTGCAGGGATTCACTCTGGTGATTCTTATGCTGTATTGCCCCCATATAACCTCGGAGATTTTGTCATGAGACAAATAGAGGAATATACAGTGAAAATTGCCAAAGCGTTGAAAACAGTTGGTTTGATCAACATTCAATTTGCGATTAAAGATGACAAGGTCTATATCATTGAGGCAAATCCACGTGCCTCACGTACGGTGCCTTTTATTTGTAAAGCTTACGAAGAACCGTATGTAAATTATGCGACCAAAGTTATGCTGGGAGAAAAGAAGATTAAGGACTTTAAATTCAATCCTAAGAAACATGGATACGCGATCAAGGAACCTGTATTTTCATTCCATAAGTTCCCAAATGTGAACAAGGAGCTTGGCCCAGAGATGAAATCTACTGGTGAATCTATCTATTTTATTGATGATTTGATGGATGATTACTTTCTGGAAATTTATGCAGAACGAAACCTATACCTTAGTAGATAAGTTAACTAAGTATTATGTTGAAGTTTGTTCTTATTTCAGTTCTGGTAATTTACCTTGTTTTCAAGCTCATTGGTTTTGTGTTTAGGATATTATTCGGAGCAGCCTATGAGCGGCAGAGAAAGACGCAGCAGGCTAGACAACAACAATATACTACGAAAAGAAAGGCTCCTAACAGTAACCTGAACATAGAGCATAAGCCAAATAGTGATAATGCCAGATCAGGTAAAGAATTTCAGGGAGGAGACTATGTCGACTACGAAGAAGTTAAGGACTAGCTGATCAGAATTTTTCCAATCCAAGGTGTTAGTAGCGTATCGAATAGTTAAATATTTGATAGTCGTGTATTTAAAATTATTTTATTAATATTAATTACTGACACCATCAGAATAGAAAGAGTAAAACTTCATCTGCATTTATATCAGAATGCAGCTATTTTCTCTTTTTTCAGTCAAATAATCATTTTTTCATAAAAGACCTTGAAGTAGATGCAAAGACGTAATTTTATTTTAACCTCCGGACTTGTAAGTCTTGGATTCCTGGGCCTCCAGAGATGCACATTTGAAAAATCTAAATTTTCTGAAGTTACTGGTTATGGTGACCTATTGCCAGATCTACAAGGGGTGATTAACCTTCCCGAGGGTTTTACTTATAAAATCATTTCTAAGAAGGGAACCCAAATGTCTGACGGGTTTCGGCTTCCTGGTGCTGCTGATGGTATGGCTACTTTCACCGTTGACGATAAGGTAATTGTTATTCGTAACCATGAGTTATCTCCGGGCGATATGGAGAATGGTCCCTATGGCTCTGATGAGAAATATAACAAGCAGTTGATCTATGATTTCGGCAGTGGTGAGAATATTGGCGTGGGAGGAACTACCACTATTGTATTTGATGAGAAAACCCAAAGTATTGAGAAAGAATATCTGAGTTTGACAGGCACTGTACGCAATTGTGCTGGTGGGCCCACACCATGGAATAGCTGGATTACCTGCGAGGAAACCACCATTCTTGCTGATGGGATAATGGAAAAAGACCATGGGTATAATTTTGAGGTAAAAGCGACTTCAAAATCAGGGATACAGGAACCTGTTCCCTTAAAAGCAATGGGACGTTTCAGACATGAAGCGGTAGCAGTAGATCCTAAAACAGGAATTGTTTATTTAACTGAGGATGAAGGTGATGGTCTTATATATAGATTTATTCCTGCAAAATATGGAGAACTTAGCGCGGGTAAACTGCAGGCCCTAAAGGTGAAAGACCGTCCTTCATTTGACAGCAGAAACTGGCAGGAAGACTCCACAGATGTCATGCCACTTAATGAAAATGTCGATGTTGAGTGGATTGACCTAGAAGAAATTGAATCACCAAATTCAGATCTCAGATTGCGTGGCTATGAATCAGGGGCTACCCGTTTTGCCCGTGGAGAAGGTATGTGGATAGGAAACGGCGAAATATATTTTGCTTGTACAAATGGAGGAGAAAAGAAAAACGGTCAGATTTTCAGATATATTCCAAGCTCGGATGAAGGTAAAACCAGCGAGCGTACTCAGCCAGGAAAACTTGAGCTTTTTGTCGAATCAAAGGACGCCCAAATGTTAGAACATGCAGATAACCTGACTTATTCGCCATGGGGTGATCTAATTGTTTGTGAAGATAAAAAGGAACCGAAGCTTGTGGGTGTAACACCAAAAGGTGAATTATACCATTTTGCTGAAAATATAGGATATAAATCGGAGTTCGCTGGGGCCTGTTTTTCCCCATCAGGAGAAACCTTGTTTGTTAATATCCAGGGGCCGGGATTGACATTGGCTATTCAGGGCCCCTGGAAGAAATACAAAGCCTGAGTTTAATAGCAGTCAGTTACCCGATGGCTTGATTGACAACCTTTTTCATTTTTTCCAATCCTTCTGAAGCAGCGTCCAAGGCTCTTTTCTTGTAATAGGATTTATTAAATAACTCAAGAGAAAGGATGATCGGTTTATTTTTATCTATTAAATAACCAAGTGCCTTGCTTAAAGGGGCTACGCCGTCTCCCGGGTATACCCTAAAGCTATCATCGATATCAGCTTTTGAAGGATCTGCAGGATAATCATTTAAGTGAAACATGTGAATGGCCGAAGGGTCAATCATTCTTAAGCTATCGAAACTCGATCCGCCTTTATATAGGTGATAGATATCCGGAAGGACGCATGCATCCGGATGTGCAGCCTCGCTCGCTACATACATAACCTCACCAAATAAATGTAGGTTGTGCGAAAAGCCCCATAGTTCTAATTGAGGTAAGATACCAACTTCTCTGCCGATCTCTAATAATTTTCTGTATCGTTTCGCTACGGCCAATAAATCCAGAGAAGGTGCTTTAGTGGCTCCTGCGGGCGGTGCAGCCACCCTTTTACATCCAATTTCAGCAAGCAACTCCATTTCCTGACGCGCCTGATCATAGGCCTCTTTTCTCTTTTGCTCATCATCAACAATCCAATTAGGAAAGCTGATGCAGTTTTCTATTTTTATTCCAAGGTCTGATGCCAGGTTTTTAATATCTTTAGTTGTTCCTCCATTCGTTAAATGTGCATTCAACTTGTTCATCCAAATTTCTACCCCATCATACCCCGCCTGGGAAGCAGTTTTGATTTCCTCCATTAAGCTAAGATCTTGTCCACGTATGGTACTTGTATTCAGGCAAAAGCTGAATGAATGCTTTTTCTTAATATTGGCAGCCTCAGTAGCAGGCAAAAAAGGAATTGCTGCAATCATTCCCGATTTTTGCAACATGGATCTTCTGGTATGTTTTGGCATAGTCAAATAATTCTAGCGTTATTTCAAAAATAGATAATCAGTGTGACAAAGAATCTCTTTTAAAACGTGTTTAGTTAGTTGCACAGAAAGCATTAGCTTTGCCAACCCAAAATGTTAATCTGAATGGCTTGGTTTAAAAGACAAGATAAGGGAATTCAAACACCTACTGAAAAGAAAAAGGAGGCTCCTGATGGGTTGTGGTATAAAACACCCAGTGGTAATATTATTCACATGCGGGAGCTGAAGAATAATGCTTATGTGAGCCCTGACGATGGATATCACGTAAGAATTGGTTCAAAGGAGTATTTTGAAATACTTTTTGATAACAACAAGTTTACAGAGTTGGACGCTAAGCTGTCTTCTGCAGATCCGTTAAAATTTACTGATACAAAAGCCTATCCTCAGCGCATTGCCGATTCTCAAAAGAAGACAGGACTTAAAGATGCAGTAAGATCGGCCCATGGAAAGATGAATGGGCTAAATATTGTAGTTGCCTGCATGGATTTCGCATTCATTGGAGGTTCTATGGGATCGGTTGTCGGGGAAAAAATAGCAAGGGCTATTGACTACGCGGCTAAGACGAATACGCCATTTTTAATGATCTCCAAATCTGGGGGTGCCAGAATGATGGAAGCGGGATTTTCATTGATGCAGATGGCCAAAGTTTCAGCTAAGTTGACCATACTATCTGAAAAGAAGATTCCTTATATCTCTTTACTAACAGATCCCACCACAGGGGGTGTAACTGCATCCTTCTCAATGTTAGGCGATTTTAATATTGCTGAACCGGGAGCATTGATTGGGTTTGCCGGACCACGGATCATTAGGGAAACAATAGGTAAAGATTTGCCAAAAGGGTTTCAGAGTGCTGAGTTTGTTTTGGAGCATGGATTCCTGGATTTTATCGTTGACCGAAGACATTTGAAGGCAAAACTGACCACACTTTTAGGTATGCTAAAGTAATAGGAAATTATTTCAACAATATTATCGTTAGTGGGTTATTCAAATACATGTTTCCAAGCCTTTAATTGGAATACTTTATAAGTTATATTTGTTCCGTTTTAAAAACTAAACGCTAAAAGACGTTTTCTATGGTTCCAGTAATTGCTACCTCCATCATTGCCTTCACAGTTGTAATTCTGTTGTTGGTTCTAATTCTGTTATTTGCCCAATCAAAATTGGTTCAGTCTGGACCAGTAAAGATTATTATCAATGGTGATGAAGCCAATCCCATGGTGACAACTGCCGGGTCTACTTTATTATCTACGCTCTCAGGTGAAAAAATATTTTTGCCTTCTGCTTGTGGAGGTGGGGGAACATGCGCCATGTGTAAATGTAAAATACACGAAGGTGGAGGGGATGTGCTTCCTACCGAGGAAGGTCACCTAAGCAGATCAGAGCAAAAGGAAAATGTGAGGCTTTCCTGTCAGGTGAAAGTGAAGCAGGACATGAGGATTGAAATTCCGGAAGAAATATTTGGTATTAAAAAGTGGGATTGTGAAGTTGTTTCAAACTACAACTTATCTACGTTTATCAAAGAATTTAAAGTAAAGCTTCCAGAAGGCGAAACGCTTGATTTCGAATCAGGTGGTTATATCCAAATTGATGTTCCTCCAATTGAGGTGGATTTCAAAGACATGGATATTACACCTCATCCCGATTTAGGTCACCCACAGGATGTATACCAAAGTGACTGGGACAAGTTTGGGTTGTGGAGTTTGAAAATGAAAAATGATGAGCCTATTTTCAGGGCTTATTCTATGGCGAACCATCCTGCAGAAGGAAACATTGTAATGTTGAATATCAGGATCGCCACTCCGCCATGGGATCGGGCTAAAAACCAATGGATGGATGTAAATCCGGGTATTTGTTCTTCCTATGTATTCTCCAGAGTTCCTGGTGACAAAGTCACAATTTCAGGACCTTATGGCGAATTCTTTATCAACCCAACACAAAGAGAGATGATTTATGTTGGTGGTGGAGCAGGAATGGCACCCTTAAGATCACATATTTTTCACCTCTTTCACACAGAGAAAACGGATAGAAAAGTATCCTACTGGTATGGAGGCAGATCCAAAAGAGAATTGTTCTATCTGGATCATTTCCATAAGATTGAAAATAACTTTGACAACTTCAATTTTTATATTGGACTTTCTGAGCCACTACCAGAAGATAATTGGAACCCCAAGGAATCTTTACAGGACAAAAAGGGCGATGGGTATGTAGGGTTCATTCACCAATGTCTCTATGATAACTACCTTAAGGATCATCCAGAACCTGAAGAAGTTGAGTTTTATTTATGCGGACCTCCTTTGATGAATGCTGCAGTACTTAAGATGCTCGATGAGCTTGGCGTTCCTCCAGAGAACATTAGGTTTGACGATTTCGGAGGATAAGACTAATTTGATTTACATTTGAATAGCTGGTTAATCGGTTATGGTGTAATATCAATCCTCCTTATATGGACCTTAAACTCTTCTTTGATCCAATTGACGATTCATTCGATCTAAAAAAGTTACCTAACTCGGCGATTGCTCATTCTATTTATGTCAATCAGAAGCAAATGCCTGAAATTGGTAACCATGATATTGCCATTATAGGTATAAGGGAGGCTCGAGGTTCAGATCCTGATCAACAAGAGGGAATAGCAAAGGGAGTAGATGAAATAAGACGCAGTTTTTATTGTTTGAAAAAAGGATCTGAGGTCATCAAAATTCTTGATTTAGGAAATTTTAGAAACGGTCCGGAATTAGAAGATACCTATTTAAGGCTAAAGGAAGTGTGTGGGTATCTCATGAGTCAAAACATTTTACCCGTATTAATTGGGGGTTCACATAACATGGACCTTGGTCAATTTTTTGCTTATGAAGATCAGAATAAATTAATCACTTTCCTCAATGTAGACAATTTACTCGATTTGGAGGATCCCAAAACGGGTATAGCAAGTAATACACACATTCACAGGATTTTCAGACATGAGCCTAATTACTTGTTTAACTATTATCATTTGGCCCATCAATCTTACCTCATTGAAGTAAGTGAAACCAGCCTCATGGAGAAGTTATGTTTTGAATCAGTAAGACTTGGTGTTGTGAAAGAGAATATTCGAGAGATGGAACCTGTCGTGAGGGATGCAGATCTCCTGTCATTTGATATTTCTGCTATACAAGCCCAATATTGCCCTGGAGCAGTAAACGCTAAGGTGTTTGGTTTGACTGGAGAGGAGGCATGTCAAATTTGCTGGTATGCTGGATTAAATGATAAGTTAAGCTCCGCTGGCTTTTATCAATACAATGCTGATAAGGATTCTGAAGATAAAAAAACAGCTTTCGTCGTGGCTACGATGTTATGGTATTTTATAGAAGGTTACTACAGTAGAAAAGGCGATAAAAACTTTACTTCCAATGATTATCTGATTTATGAAGTTGCCCTTGGGAGTGAACCATCTTCCATAAAGTTTTATAAAAGTAAGTTGTCGGAGAAGTGGTGGATGGAAGTTCCGCATCCAGAGGATAAGACGGTTTTCATGCGCAGTCGAATGATACCCTGCAGCTATTCAGATTATGAAACTGCCCTTAATGGGGAAGTACCATCACGGTGGATCAACACCCTTTCAAAGCTTTCCTAAGGGCTTGGTGGGATCACAATCCAAAGAATGGCATAGGTAAGGATGCTTGGGATTAAAACGGTAGCGATTGAGATCACTATATATGCGACTCTAACAAGTGTCGGGTCGAGATCAAAATACTCCGCAATCCCTGAACAAACACCGCCAAGCATTGCATCTTTTGATCTGTAAAGTCTTTTTGCAGGCATAATTGAATTTGTTTTCAGTTTAAATATGGTGGATTTTCCACTAAAAGTGCCTGTGAAAATAAAGTAATTGGCAGATTATAAACTTTCACGGCTGTCATTTGATATTTAGTAAAGGCTATTGAATTGTAAATTAGTCATGATTCAGTAGTCTGTTTTAAAGAATTCGCTGTATTTATTACAAGAGATTAATTTTCTAAAGTGCTCTTTTATTTGTTTTTGCTTAACAGAGGTGTGATTTGAAATACATCCTCTACCTATTATACTGGTTTATGGCCGATGAGTGATCATCGGCTTTTTTTATGCTTTACCATTTAACAATCAGGTAACTTTATGCCATGAGAAGATCTTTCTATTTGGCATGCCTAATTTTCACAACGTTGACAACTATCGCTCAGGATCAGACCAAGCTATCCAATGAGATTAGGCTGCATGTAGAATCAGCAACTACCACTCAATTGGGATTTGGCTCGGCCATATATTGCCGCCAAACAGTTTTTCAATTTTATTTTAATAATCTATTCGAATCCATATGGAATAATGATATGGCTTCGGAATTGATACAGGTAGTGTCAAATTGTGGCAATGAAGGGCTAAACCCATCTGACTATCACCTAGATGCTTTAGAGACACTTTTTGCTAAAAGTGACAAAACGGCTGTAGAATCAGCAGAATTTGAACTGCTGCTTACTGATTCTTTTATTTTGCTTGCTTCACATATGATATCCGGGAAAGTAGACCCTCAACGTATTGATACTAACTGGAAAGCGGTCAGAAGAGAAGGAGACCCGGTGGAAATATTTAAAAAAGCACTGGAATCAGGTGACATAGTGGGGTCATTATATGCACTAAGGCCAAGGTATAAGGGTTATGCAAGACTTATGGATAAACTTGCGCTCCATAGACGTATTGCAGAGCAAGGAGGATGGGATGAGGTTCCCGAAGGAATTACATTGAAGTTAGACATAGAGGATGATCGGGTTGTAGTGATTAAAAAGCGATTGAGATCAACAGGAGATCTTAAGAATGAAACCGAAGAAGATTCTCGGGTGTATGACATAAAATTGCAGGAGGCGGTGACCTCATTTCAACGTCGGCATGGCTTAGCTGATGATGGGAATATTGGAAAGGTAACGCTAGAAGCTTTGAATATACCTATCGAGGGTAGAATAATAGATATCATGATCAATCTGGAAAGGTGCCGATGGTTACCTCAGGATTTGGGAGAACACCATGTAATGGTCAATATTCCTGCTTTTGTGATGGAAGTCATCAAGGGGAATGAATTAATGCTGGAAATGGACGTAGCTGTAGGTAAACCTTTTAGGGAAACCCCTGTTTTTAGCGCAAAGATGATCTATTTGGTATTTAACCCTTATTGGACTGTACCACCTACAATTCTGGCTCAGGATATCATACCTGCACAGTCGAAAAACCCTAATTACTTGAAAAACCTGAATATAAGAGTATTGAATAACAAGGGTGTTGAAGTCAGCCCAGCAGAAATTGATTGGAATACTGCGAACCTAAAGAACTTTCCGTATCAATTAAGACAGGATCCCGGACCAAATAATGCACTTGGTGAAGTAAAGTTTATATTTCCGAATCCATTCAACGTTTACATGCATGACACAAATCATCGGGAGCTTTTTGTAAAATCAGATCGGGCGTTGAGCTCAGGGTGTATCCGACTATCAAAACCATTAGATCTGGCCAGTTATTTGCTGGCTAGTCAGCAAGATTGGAGTGAGACAAGGCTTAGAGAGATACTTAAGTCACAACAAAATTATACGATACCCCTTGTGAATCCGCTCAACGTTCATCTACAATATTGGACATCATTTATTGATGAAAACGGGGTTCATAATTTCAGGAAGGATATATACAATCGAAATGATAAAGTGTATAAAGCGCTTATGGAAGCTCCTAGGGTACTGAATTAAATAAATATTACCGGTTTGATAAATAGGTGTTAGCATTTGCACGATCTAACATGCGACTGTTGTTATTATAGTCCTCTAGTGGATAGTAAATGAATAATATGCTTTTATTTGAGATTTGATTAATTATTTGCTTGTGATATACTTTTGGTATTGCTGGACATCCAAAACTTCTACCCAGTCGTCCATAAGTTTTTGCAAAATCTCTTGTTGCGTAAGCAGCGCTGTGCATAACTACGGCTCTTTTCCTCGCATTGTCATTAAATCCAGTTTCCTGGCCATCTAAACGTAGTGAAAGTCCATGCTTCCCGAAATAAGTTTCGCCAGTTATATAAAATCCTACGCTGCTTTTATTTGAATTTATTGAATTGCTGAAATACTTGGCATATTCTTCTCCGGTGTTTTTACCATGAGAAACTACCGTATGGAAAAGAATTTTATTCTGATTTAGATCTACAACCCAGAGTCTACGCTTATTGGAAGAAAGCCTGAAGTCAATTAATGTGATGATGTCTTTCTTAATCACTTTTTTTTCCGCTTTTAAGTTTATATAACCTATGATACCCAACTCATATAAGTCAAAAGGCGGAAGTTCAAATTCATTTTTGTCCAATATCTGGTATATGGAAGTAATATATTCGTCAAGATTTTGCGTGGTTTTAGGATCAGCTAAAAGAACCTGATTTATGATTAAGCAGGTGAAAAATACGGAGGCAATTAATTTCATTATATCATTGCTTGTGGGCATATCCGATAACGAGAAAGCCAGGTAAAAGGTGCATCAGTGTTTAAAATTATTTTGAGTTACTTTTAAAGATTTGGAGTGCTTGGTTTTTGTTAGTTAAATTGGTCAAATGAAACAGACATTATTGATACTAACAGCCTTCTTGGTTACTCCTGTTTTACTGGCTCAAAACATGGATTTTGAGGAGTACAATCCAACTTCAACATTGGTTGTTCCGGAACATCCTACTACAGTTGCCAAGTTTCCATTTATTGATGTTCATAGCCATCAGGGAAATCTGACCAAGGAAAGAATTCATCAGATAGAGGGGGAGATGAATCAGTTAAACATGGCGATCATGGTAAACTTAAGTGGACGAGGACGAGGGAGCTCACAGGAGTACCTGGCAGGGAGTATTAGAAGGATTCAGGGAGAGGCGCCAGGGAGGATTGCTACGTTCACCAACATAGATTTTGAAGGGATTGGAAATGTAGGATGGACAGAAAACGCTGTTAAAGAGCTGGAAGAAGATGTGAAGAATGGGGCAGTTGGCTTAAAAATATTTAAAAGCCTGGGCTTAAGACATAGGGATGTAAATGGTAAGATTGTTACTGTGGATGACCCGAGAATTGACCCTGTCTGGAGTAAATGTGGTGAGCTGGGTATTCCTGTACTTATACACTCTGCCGATCCTAAGCCATTTTGGGACCCACATGACGAAAAAAATGAGCGTTGGTTAGAGCTTAAGCTAAGGTCAGGTAGGAAGCGTTCTGATACAGATCCTGCTCCATGGGCAGATATCATTGCCGCGCAACACCGGATGTTTGAAAAACATCCTGAAACAACATTTATCAATGCGCACATGGGTTGGTTTGCAAATGACCTTGGTCAATTAGGAGAACTGCTGGATCGATTGCCTAATGTGAATGTTGGCATAGGGGCTGTAATTGCTGAATTGGGTAGACAGCCGAGGTTTGCCAAGGCCTTCTTTGAGAAATATCAGGACCGTATTTTGTTTGCGAAGGATGCTTATAACCCTCAGGAGTACTATACCTATTTTAGAGTTTTAGAAACTACTGACGAGTATTTTCCATACTATAAAAAATACCATGCTTTCTGGAGCATGTATGGGCTGGGGCTTTCTGATGACGTGCTAAAGAAAGTATACTATGAAAATGCACTCAGAATAATTCCCGGGTTGGATGATTCAATTGTGAAACGGATGAGTAATTAAGCCGTTACAATCAGTACTTATGGTGATAATACAGAATAACCTTTAGATGTCAAAAATAGTAATCATGCTTAAAAATAAATTTAAAATCATTTTTCTCGTCCTACTATTTGTGTTGACCACTCAGTTACAAGGACAGTCCATCAAGCCCAAAGAGGTTATGAGTGTCATGAAAAGTGTTGCGGATTGGCAGATTTTCCACTACCAGGATCCTATTAATTTAACCAAGCCACCTCATCATCCATTACACTGGACAAATGGGGCTCTTTATGTAGGCATGGTTAAATGGGCTGAACTTGCCGGTGACGATAAATATTATCAGTGGATGAGGAATATTGCAAGAGAACATGATTGGCAGCTATATGAAAGAATATATCATGCTGACGATCATACGGTTGGTCAAATGTATTGTGAGCTATATCGAAAATATGATGATCCAGAGATGATTGTTCCGACGATCAATCGGTTCGACTATATTTTACTACATCCAGCGCAGACTAAGCTGAATTGGAGATCACCATTCCATCAGTCCAGGTGGAATTGGTGTGATGCGTTGTTTATGTCTCCACCTGTATGGGCTAAACTTTATAAGATTACTGGGGAAAAGAAATACCTGGACTTTATGGTACAGGAGTATAAAGCAACTACGGATTTCTTATTTGACAAGAATGAGTCACTTTACTACCGGGATGAAAGTTATATGGGAAAACTGGACAACGGAACAAAAATTTTCTGGTCCAGGGGAAATGGATGGGTATTTGCGGGGCTAGCTAATATCATGGATGAGTTGGATCCAAATAGTGCGGAGTATCGATATTTTGCTGATATCTTCAAGAAAATGGCAGTTAAACTAAAAGATATCCAAACTAAGCAGGGACACTGGGCCATGAGCTTATTAGGTGCTGAATTTTATCCCACTCCAGAGACCAGTGGTTCTTCCTTTTATACTTTTGGAATGGCCTGGGGAATCAACAATGGTTTATTGGATAAGGAGATCTATGAGCCAGTAGTGAAGAAGGGGTGGAATGCCATGGTTAGCTATGTGACTGAGGATGGGATGCTAGGCTATGTACAGCCCATTGGAGCAGCCCCTGGTAAGGCATTCCCTGATCAGACAGAGGTTTATGGCACAGGAGCCTTTTTGAGTGCTGGTACAGAGGTTTATAAGCTTTATTCCAAATAGATAAATATTTATCTTATACAATGACCCATCCGCTTATACGGATGGGTTTTTCATTTTTTGCCAAACTTTTTCTTGGCTTTCCTCTATAAAAAGGAATTACAAGAGCATCTTGTGCTGATATCTGGTCAAGCAATTCAATTATGGGTTGTCTGAAGAAAGTACCTTCTAAGAATGTATCAGGATTACCTGACGGCGATCCTTGTAATTCCTAATTCCGAGAGGAAGGTTGAAATCAAAGATTTGCCTTTTCCATTTCAGTGCTTTCGTTGGAATAAATTCCACTCAGCCCCAGAAATGAAAAAAGCTCATACGCTTTTAGCGATGAGCCTTCCTCTCTTAGTGAACCCGGCAGGATTCAAACCTGCAATCTCCAGAGCCGTAATCTGGTGCATTATTCAGTTGTGCTACGGGTCCAATATATTTTTGCCCAATTTAAGGGCTTTGGTCTCTAACCTTATGTTAAAAGATCCTAAAATCGAATGCAAAAGTAATAATTTACTTTATACCTGACCGTTCTAAACACTAGTTTTAAAATAGATTCTATCTTTGCCGCAAAATTTGAATTTCTATGACCAGATTAAGTGTAGTTGTTTTAATGCTTTTTGTTTCTTTCTCAACCCTGGCACAACAGGGTGATCGTCCGTCACAACCTGACCTTCCAGGAGATATTATGCTGGATTTCGGGTTGAATATGTGGTCTGAAGATACGGAGCAACTCAGGCTGGATTTGTGGAGATCAAATTCATTTAGCATCTATTATAACAGGATGTTTAAGATCACAAATAAATTTACTTTTCATCCTGCTGTTGGTTTGGGCATTGAAAAATATGCGTTTAACGATGATTTTGCCTGGCTAATGGACAGTCAGGGTACAATTTCATTAGATACCTTATCCGGCGGAGTTAGTTTAACAAAGAATAAGTTGAACATTACTTATTTTGAAATACCCTTTGAGCTGAGGTTTTACCCAAAGGGTACAGTTAGTGGTGAAGGGATGTTTGTGAGTGTTGGAGCAATTGGAGGTCTGAGAATTAATACCAATTCAAAAATTAAATTCGCCAATGGGGAGGGTCAGACTAAACGCAAGTTAAATCAACGACTAGGCGTTAACGATTTCAAATATGGAGTTCAAGCAAGAATTGGCTTCCGAACATTTCACGTCTTCTATAAGCACTACTTTAGTGATGTGTTTGATGGATCTCCAGATGACAGTGGTCTTAATCCAACCGCCGCGACACTTGGGATTAATTTCAGCGGTTTTTAATCTTGATTTATTGATTAGCGGATAAAATCTATACCCTAGCAGTGTATTAATCATCATGTAGGTTGTAGAAGTAGGCAAAGTGCTATTCCTTTAGAAAGCAGACAAACTCTGGTATGATTTAGGAATTAAGCGAATAAGTAAATCCCTCCAAAACAGATTGAAAATCCCAGAAGTGCTCCGGTCCAAACTTCATCATTTGTATGCTTCTCAAGGTAGATTCTTGAAAAACTTACTATACCAGCCAACATGACCAGTACGATTAAATATGAAATGCTGCTTATAGTAAGAAACCTGATTCCAAAGGCAGAAAACATCCCGAACGTACCCCATATGCCGGCGGCATGTACACTGACTTTATATTTGATACTGATTAGCAGGATAAGACCAATCAATATGGTGACCACAAGCATCATCACGGAAAGTTGATCAGATACATGGATTTTGTTGATAAAAAGGTAGGTGGATATTCCATAAAAGGATGTGATGGACAAAAAGGGTAAAAACCGTTCTTCCCTTTGAGACATATCCAAGCTGGATATCTTATTTGTAAATTTTAGAAACAGGATGCTTATCGCAGGGATTACAAAAGTGGTAAGGAATACAATACCAATAAAATTTGGAATGGCATCAAAAGAGATAGGACTAAAGATTTGAGGGAAAAGAAAATAGAACAATATACAACTGTAAGTTGCCATCAGGAGCGGATGGAATATAATACCGACAGGTTTAAGGATTTGTTCAATCACTAAAGTTGTTTTCGAAGTCGTGCGACTGGTATGTTGAGTTGTTCCCGGTATTTAGCAACCGTTCTACGGGCAATGTTATATCCTTCAGCACGGAGTAGCTTTTCAAGTTTGTCATCGGATAATGGCTTCGACTTGTCTTCTGAACCAATAAATTCACTCAATTTATTTTTTACTTCCCTGCTGCTTACATCCTCACCTGAATCAGTTGAGATTCCTTCAGAAAAGAAATATTTCAGCGGGATTACACCAAACTCCGTTTGAATAGACTTGCTATTGGCTACTCTGGAAACTGTGGATATATCCATTCCAATTTTATCCGCGATATTCTTAAGAATCATTGGTTTGAGCTTGCTTTCATCGCCTTCGAGAAAGTACTCATATTGAAAATCAATGATCGCTTGCATGGTGTGAAGCAAAGTATGTTGACGTTGTCTGATGGCATCTATAAACCACTTTGCAGAGTCCAATTTTTGCTTGATAAAGGTGACAGTCTCTTTGAGTTTTTTGTCTTTCTTATCACTTTTATCGTATGCATGCAACATTTCTGAATAAGACCTGCTGACCTTCAGTTGAGGCGCATTACGTGAGTTAAGTGACAACTCTAGTTTACCGCTATTATTCACCAACATATAGTCAGGAATGAGGTACTGGGTCTTCATTATTTCATCACCACTTCCTCCGGGTTTGGGGTTTAGTTTGGTGATGGAGGCAATTGCTTCTTTTAGTAAGTTTTCATCCTGAATGTTGAGCTTACGTGCAATTTTGTCATAATGCTTTTTCGAGAACTCCTCAAAACAATTGTCAATGATGCGATTGGCAATACCAGCTATTTCCGAATCATCTTCTTTTCTCTCCATCTGCAAGGACAAACATTCCTGAAGATTCCGTGCGCCAATACCTGAAGGCTCAAAATTTTGAATTTTGTAAAGGATGCTCTCTAATTCTTCAACATCTGTCTCAATATTCATAGAAAAAGCCAGGTCATTCACGATCGCTTCTAACTCCCGACGTATATATCCATCAGAGTCGATGCTTCCTATGAGTTGCTTGCCGATGATATCTTCTCTTTCATCCAGTTTTAGATATCCAAGTTGGGTGATGAGGGATTCATGCAGGGTCGACCCAACTGATATAGGAAGTTCTTTATTATCATCTTCACTACCTCCACCATCTCCTTGCATTTTATAACCTGAGTAATCATCCTGAAGGTAATCTTCCATGTTATCAGCAGGATCTGACTCATACTCTGAATCCAAGTCATCCTGTTGTTCAGCATCTTCGTCAGCACTTCCTTCTTCCAGCGCTGGGTTCACTTCCAATTCCTCTTCAACTCTTGTTTCTAGCTCCGCAGTGGGCACCTGAAGCAGCTTGATAAATTGAATTTGCTGAGGAGATAATTTCTGTTGTAACGACTGTGTTAATCCTAGTTTCTGCATAGCTTGTGTGGATGCACATTCAAAATTATCATAATTAAGACTAATCTTTGATTAAAAGAGTAAAATATCGTTTTTTTGCTTCACTTTGTCAGAAAATCATCCATTAACGTCGTGAGAGAAAAACGTAGAAAAATTAAGGATATCCTCCATGGTTCAACGGTTGGAGAAACAGTTACTGCTATGGGATGGGTCAGGACCAAGAGAGAGAGCAAAAATGTGGTTTTTATTGCTTTAAACGACGGTTCAGAGATCAATAACCTTCAGGCCGTTGGGGAGACTGCAAAATTTGATGAAGCATTGCTCCGAAAGATAAATACCGGAGCAGGAGTTGCAATCACTGGTCAATTGGTAGAGTCTCAAGGTGCTGGACAGGACGTTGAACTACAAGCAGAAAGTATTCAGGTATTTGGTGAAGCAAACCCTGATCAATATCCTTTACAACCAAAGCGTCACAGCCTCGAATTCTTAAGGGAAATCGCACATCTCAGGCCGAGAACGAATACTTTCAGTGCCATCATGCGCTTAAGGCATCACCTGGCGTTTGCTATTCATCAGTTCTTTAATGACAAGGGATTTGTTTATATCAACACCCCGATTATTACAGCCTCTGATGCCGAAGGAGCTGGCGAGGCATTTAAGGTGACCAATTTTGATTTAAAAAGTATTCCTACGAATGACGAAGGTCAGGTAGATTTTGGAAAAGATTTTTTTGAAAAGGAAACTAACCTGACCGTGTCAGGACAGCTAGAGGGAGAGTTGGCCGCCATGGCGCTAGGAGAGATTTATACATTTGGCCCAACCTTTCGTGCGGAGAACTCTAATACGACCAGACACCTGGCAGAGTTTTGGATGATAGAGCCGGAAATGGCGTTTTATGATTTAAAAGACAACATGGATCTGGCAGAAGAGATGTTGAAATACCTGATCAGGTCGTCCATAGAAAATTGCAAAGTAGATCTTGAGTTTCTTGATAAAAGGTTAGCCGATGAAGAAAAAGTAAAGCCACAGCAGGAACGAAGTGATATGTCTCTACTGGAAAGATTGCAATTTGTACTGGAAAATGATTTTGAAAGAGTTTCCTATACAGATGCCATTGAAATTCTTAAGCGGTCTAAACCTAATCAGAAAAAGAAGTTTAAGTATTTGATTGAGGAATGGGGTGCTGATCTGCAATCTGAGCATGAGCGTTTTCTCGTTGAAAAGCACTTTAAAAAACCCGTAATACTTTATAATTATCCGAAAGACATCAAGGCATTTTATATGTATCAAAATGATGATGACCGGACAGTGGCTGCGATGGATATTTTGTTCCCCGGGATCGGAGAGATTATTGGGGGTTCTCAAAGAGAAGACCGTCTGGATAAGTTAACTACCCGGATGGGTCAGATGAACATACCTATTGACGAAATGTCGTGGTACCTGGATACACGTAAATTTGGCAGTGTACCTCATAGCGGATATGGATTAGGTTTTGAACGGATGGTGCAATTCGTATCCGGAATGGGAAACATCAGGGATGTTATTGCCTTTCCGCGTACACCCGGAAATTGCGAATTCTAAAAGACCGGCTAACGCTTTTCTTTCGAACAAAGCCTTTATTCTACTAGTTTCTGGATCTCTTTTTCTATCTCATGGCTCCGTAATTTTGCCTCAGATAAAGGGAGGCCTGTTTTCATTCCAGGTCGCTCATGACCAATGGATGTCAACCAGGCATCTTTCATCAATACTTGCCTTTCCTCTACCAGGGTTAATAGGTCTTCTCCATTTCGAAATAGTGACAAGGCGGATCGAATGTCCTCTTTGATTTCAACTTCATTTTCTCCTATGCCCAGAAGTACCTGTTTTGACATCATCCAATGTCCAATTTCATTGGGATGTACACCATCCTTTGCATACATGAAGGTAGCGTCTTTGAGCCGTTGGTCTTCCAGGTATTTTTTCATAGGCCAATGAATATCAATTACTTTCCAGTTATTCGTGTAGCGTTGGCTAATTAGCCAATCCGAGTATATATCAAGTACATTGGCATATGCGGCGCCTTTACGTTCGTCATATACAGGTGGAGTAAGGTGGATGATAGGGATATCCCTTTTTGCAACTTGTTTGTGCATCCACCTTAGACCCTCTTTAAATTTTTGAAACCTCAAATCGTCAAATGGAAGGTAGATGCCGTCATTCATTCCATAGCAAGCAAAAATCAGGTCTGGGTCTGTTTGCGTAAGAATACGTTCCAAGCGCTCATGTAGGTCTGGTCTTGGGAATCTGCCACCTGCATGATTGTCTTCTGATAGCCCGGAAACTGTCTCGCTGGGCAATCCAACATTGATGAATTCATAGGCTTTTGATGGATACTTTGCTGTAAGGTAGGCTTCAATGTATGAAACATACTGACCAGCGTAGGTAATACTATTCCCAAGAAAAAGGATTTTTTGAGCCTTTTCAGGGATGGCATATTCCTGAGCTTTCAGATTGAATAGCAAGCATATACAAAACTGAATGGAAAGGAAGAAGTATTTCATAAGGGTACTAATGTAGGAAACAAAATCAAACTATTTTTTGGTGTAGCTCATTCCTTCGACAGGAATTATAGCCTTATCATTTACCCGGTATTTAACAGGGATAGATTGTTGACCATCCCAATCCATTGTATAGACTTCCAGGTGTAAGTGTGGGCCAGAGGCAATGCCTGTTTTACCACTTAACCCAATTACCTGACCTGCTTCGATGTGCTCACCAACATTTACCAGTGCACCTCCTTTTTGTAAATGAGAATAGTCCGCATAAGATCCATCATCATGTAGCACCAAAACATAGTTATTATATTTAGCACAAGATTCATCCGGGCATCCCTTTTTATTTTCATCGATTGATTTGACGACCAACCCATCGCGTATGGCACAGATTTCAGTGCCCTCGTCCATGTGAAAATCTAATGCATTTTTATTTTGATGCGTACTTTTCCCCATATATCCCTGATCTATTTTGTAAGCAGTACCTTCTTTATAGGGTAATTCGTAGACCATTTTATTGTTGTGTTTAGCCAGGATATTGCCTTCAATCTTTACAGAATTAAACCCGAATTTATAAGACTTATTTTTTTCAGGAATAAATCTGGCCAGGGTGTCAAGCTGTTTGGCAGGTATTACCTGGGTCAAAGGGAATGTTTTTGTGGATTTCATTCCCTGAAAGTTCGCGTCCAGCTTTACCGTATAAGGCATAATTGATTGATTGTGCGCAAATATGATAATTTCGCCAGTTAGTGAATTGGCCTGATGATAAACCTCACATTCCTGGGCATAACCAAATGTAACACTGAATAAAAGGGCAATAACTGTTCTTATTTTCATGCGTATTATTTATTCCTTGTACGAAAATTTACCCATGGGTGGTCGGTACTTTTGGAAAGGTAGTGCAAGAAGGTTGCCAAGTTTGCCATTCTCTTCAGGTTTCATATGGGTATCAATGCCATATTTAATAGAATGGGTATCTTCAACGGTAGCGTAGGTTCCAAAAATCCGATCCCATATCGAAAAGATATTGCCATAGTTGGTATCTGTGAGTGGTTGGACGTAGTGGTGATGAACTTTGTGCATGTGTGGTGTGACAAAAATATAAGAAAGCACATTGTCCAACTTTCTATTTAAGTTAACATTGGCATGTGTGATATGCGCAAATAGTACGGACAAAGATTGATACAACATAACTATCCCAATGGGTGCTCCTACTACCATTATTGCTAAAATGGTAAAAGTGATCCTAAAAACGGTTTCGCCAGGATGATGCCGAAGCCCTGTGGTGACATCCACTTGGGTATCTGAATGATGTACCAAATGGAATTTCCACATCCATTTGACTTTATGCTCAAGCCAATGGATAAAGTATGCGCCAATAAAATCGAGCAGGAGTATACCCACCAAAATTTTTGCCCATAAGGGGAGCTCAAATATATAGAGCAAACCAAATTTTTGTTCAGTCACAAAATTGGAGGCTAGTAACAAAACTCCTGCCAGACCAAAACCAATTACTGCAGTAGTGATTGTAAAGAAGAAGTTGAGTCCAGCATGGAGATACTTATTATATGCAGAATTAAAAAGCGGGAAAAGTCCTTCAGCCATCCAAAATATGACTATTCCTCCGATCAAAATGAATGATCTAAACCAGGTTGGGATTTCTTCAAAGAAAGCAACTAATGATTCCATAAGTTGTGAGGGTTAACTACTGTTAAGATACTATAAATCAAAAATGCCAGCATTTTATTATTTGATTTTATTGATGTGAGGGTTGGCTCATCTAAAAAATCAGAGAACGAGGATATTGTTTAGCTGATAATATTCAGCCTAGACAATGACTTCAACGGGTCAAACCAAAAAAAGTGTTTTCTACTTTTGCAAATGAAAAACAACGGCTAATACAAATGAAAAAGGCAACAAGTCCACAAAAAGCGATTGAAATTGTAAAATCCGGTGACCATGTATTTGTACATACCGCTGGAGCAACACCAAAAGCATTGGTCGAAGCATTGGCAGACAGGCATGACGAACTTAGGGGTGTTGAAATTTTTCACATGCATACGGAGGGGAGTGCACCATATGCTAAACCCGAATTTATCAATTCTTTCCATACCAATTCTTTTTTTCTGGGAGCTAACTGTAGGGTACCAACAAATGAGGGATACGCTGATTTTATTCCATGCTTCCTAAGTGAAATCCCCATCATGATAAGAAGTGGGGTAATAAATCTGGACGTCGCACTGATCCAGGTATCGCCTCCTGATAGCCACGGGTTTTGCTCAATGGGTATTTCGGTTGATGCGACAAAGGCAGCAGCGGATTCATCAAAAACCATTATCGCTCAAATAAACCCTAAGATGCCAAGGACTCATGGAGATGGTTTGATTCATATTGATCGTTTTGCAAGCTATTGCGAGGTTGATGAAGATTTACCGGAGTTGAAGCCTCACCCAATGACGAAAGAGGAGCAAAAGATTGGAGAGTACATAGCTAATCTAATAGAAGATAGAAGCACACTTCAAATGGGTATTGGAGCTATTCCAGATGCGGTACTTAATTGTCTTGGAAGCCACAGAGACTTAGGGGTGCATACGGAGATGTTCTCAGATGGAGTAGTTGATTTGGTGGAAAAGGGTGTTATTAATAATAAATATAAGACCAAGCATAAAGACGTCATTGTATCTGGGTTTTTACTTGGAACCAGGAAATTGTATGACTTCGTGGATGATAACCCAATCGTCCGAATGTTGGATATTCAATATGTAAATGATACTGCGGTCATTCGCAGGTTACCTAAAATGGTCAGTATCAACAGTGCGATAGAAGTAGATATTACCGGACAGATATGCGCAGATTCCATAGGCACAAAAATGTATTCAGGTGTCGGGGGGCAAATGGATTTTATCCGGGGAGCTTCTCTTTCGCAGGGCGGAAAGCCAATCATCGCTTTGACATCTACTACAAAAAGAAATGAATCCAAAATTTCTTCCTTCCTGAAACCAGGAGCAGGCATTGTAACAACAAGGGCTCACGTCCATTACATTGTCACAGAATATGGGGTTGCTAATCTGTATGGTAAGAACTTACGAGAGCGTGCAAAAACATTAATCAGTATTGCTCACCCTGACCATCGGGAGCACCTGGAAGCCGAAGCATTTGAACGATTCAAGCGTTTTTAGCCATTTTTTCCTTCAATCATTTTTAAGTCTGGTTATTTGACCAGACTTTTGTCATAATAAGGGGAGTATAAAGATCATTCGATCTACTGATAAACATCAACCCCGTACCCTACATCGATCATGTCCCAGACACTGGGCAGCACCTAGATTCGCAATTGTATTGAAACACTAATGGCAACACAATTATGAAAACGTTACTTATTTCACTTTTATTTTCTGGAATCATTGTAGGAGATGCAATTGATGTAATTCCAGAGAAAAGCAAAGTCGTTGTACTGGGAACATCCTCACTACACGACTGGGAATCCGTTGTAGAAAGCTACACTATCAATGGAAATATTGAAGCAACACAGATCACAAACCTGGAAGCTTTATTTAATGTAGAATCTATCAAGAGCGGAAAATCCATCATGGATAGTAAGGCTCAAGATGCCTTAGAAGCTGAAAAGTATCCAAATATCATCTTCAAAGCTGCCAAGTTAAATATCGCTGGAGGAAAAGTTACCGGTCAGGGGACTTTAACAATTGCTGGAAAATCAAAACCCATGCAGTTTGTCGCAACCAGTAAGCAGAACTCCAATGGAGATATGATGGTAAAAGGAAGCACTAAAATAAAAATGACTGAATTTGATATTGAACCACCTACTGCCATGTTTGGCACACTGACTACTGGTGATGAAGTCACCGTAGACTATGAAATATTACTTAATCAATAGACAATTAGTATAACACGAAAAGAATTTTTAATAACACTTAAATTTTGAGGACCATGAAAACTAAAATTAGATTACTTATTACTGCGTTATTTGTATTTGCACTGTTTGGAGCATACGCTCAACAACCAGCTATGCAGTACTTTAGACCTAATGATCAGGACGGACTAAATGTTTTTGAAACATCTAAGGATAATGATGTGCCTTTCGATGGCGTCAAGGTCCGTCTGGGTGGAGACTTTGCTATGCAATTCCAGGGTATCAGTCAGACCAATGCCGGAGATTCACTGGCTGAATTAGGAAGTAACTTTAACCTTCCAAGTGCTAACCTGAACATTGATGTTCAATTGGCGGATGGTTTAAGGATGCACTTAAGAACCTATTTATCTTCTAAGCACCACACAGAAGCTTATGTGAAAGGTGGTTACATGCAGATCGATAAACTTGACTTTATCAGTGAAGGGTTTTTGTCTGGCCTAATGAATGTAGCGACTATTAAGGTTGGTATGGATGAGATCAATTATGGAGATACTCAATACAGAAGAAGTGATAATGCCAGGGCTATCTATAATCCATTTGTTGGTAACTACATCCTGGATGCGTTTACCACAGAACCTTACCTTGAAGTAATTATTCAGAGCAATGGTCTGATCGGATCTTTAGGTATGACCAATGGTAGGTTGAATCAGCGGGTTGCTAATAACCCTGACGAAGGTGCTGTTATATATGGTAAGCTAGGATATGACAATCAGATTAGTGATGACTTGAGATTCAGATTGACTGGTTCATTTTATAGTTCTTCCGATAAGAGTACCAGGGATTACATTCATGGCGGTGACCGTGCTGGATCTAGATATTATGGCATTGCTGATGGCGGTGATTTTTCTGGAAGGTACAATCCAAGATTTGGTTATCATACAGCATTTCAAATCAATCCATTTGTAAAATTCCAGGGACTTGAATTCTTTGGAGTATATGAAGTAACAAATAATGGAGATGATGCCGTAGGTGGTGGATTCACACAAATAGGTGCGGAGGCGCTATACAGATTTGGTGTAGAAGAAAAAGTATACATCGGTGGAAGGTATAATGCGGTTAGTGGTGAGCAATCGGAAACAGCAGCCACCAGAGAGATCAATAGATTGAACATAGGTGGAGGTTGGTTTTTAACCAAAAATGTACTGACAAAAGTAGAATATGTTAGCCAGACATATAAAGGCGACGGGTTTTCAGGTTCTGAACTTCAGGGCGCCGAATTTAGCGGGCTCGTTATTGAGGCGGTCATTAGTTTTTAGAACAGTCCTTGCCTGTTAGTGTTAGCCATCCCGACTTTGTCGGGATGGTTTTTTTTATTCTATGGGGGTGGTCTTCATTTTTATTTCAAATGAAACGACTAAATCATCTTCTACACTCACCAATCCAAGAAATTTGGTCGGCGGTTGGATGCCAAAGTCAGTCATTTGAAGTAGCCTACTCCCCTTAAACGTGAGTACCTGGTCGTCATGATTTATCACGGTACCTTCCTGAATCATTTTTGTTCTTTCAACTCCTGCCAGGGAAATAGTTACGAAAGAACTCACATCTAATTTTTCCATTAAGGAAGTCTCTTCTTTGATATAAATCTCATTAATCTTTAAAAATAGATAAGGATGATCTTCCTGTTTTAGGATAGACCGGAAATCCTTATTCATGATTTCATGACCACAATCAAATTCATTGATGGCATACCGAAGTACAAGCCCATCGAAGTCAATATTAAAGTTCGAATTTTGGCTGGTTACGCTTAAAGCTTCAGGGTTGATAGATTTGGTCAACTGACAATCAAAAGAATTGACATTGGTTTTTCCATGAATAATCAGCTTACTCGATAATACTTCTACCCGATGTAAACTTGTTTCAGGCTCTTGAGCCAGTTGAGGCATGAAAGATAAGTAAAGGATCAACCAGATCATTTAGCGTAATTCAATATCTGATAGCAGTAAGTTTTTCAGGATTTTCAATTTGAATGTTTCCACCATCAATTTTTATATATCCATCTTTTTTGAATTCAGATAATATTCTGATCACTGACTCCGTGGCAGTTCCTACCATACTAGCTAAGTCTGCTCTTGTAACTTCAAAAGAGACTTTTTCGCCTTTAGATTCATAAGTATTATACAGCTTCATTAATGAGTCGGCCGTTCTCTTACGCACGGTATCATAAGCCATTTCCATTAAGTTATGTTCCTTGGCCAATAAGTTTTGCGAAAGCATTTTGATGAATTGAGAAGAGACCTCTCGGTTTTGAAAGATCAAATCCTGAAAGTCTTTTCTAGGAATCAGGCTTAATTCTGTATCATCCAGCGCCTGTGCAAACTCTGTTCGATCAGTATCCTGAATAAGCGCATTTTCACCCAGAAAATCCCCACCCTTGAGTATGTCAATGATAAACTCCTTACCATCATTGTTGATTTGATAAGTCTTGATTTTACCTTTGATAATTTTGTATGCATATGACGCAAAATCACCTTGTCTATAAATGATATCTTTTTTATTGAAGTGCCTTGTTTTACTATTCTTCTCAAGGTCTTTTAGTTCACCATATCTTCTTGCTTGCTTGATAAAATCTTCATAGTTGTTTTTTTCAGCGAGCTGGTCATATTTCACAAGTCTCCTTTCAATTGCATTCAGCAATTCCATTTCTTCGAATGGTTTAGTGATATAATCATCCGCTCCCATATTCATTCCTTTCCTGAAGTCAGTTGTCTCAGATTTAGCAGTTAAAAAGATAAAAGGTATTGAGGAGATCTCCGGGTTTTTGCCTACTAGGTAAATGACTTCATAGCCGTCCATTTCTGGCATCATAATGTCACATAAGATCAAATTTGGCTTAAATTCTAAGGCTTTTTTCACACCTTCTTTTCCATCACGAGCTGTAATTGGCTCATAATTAGATAAATCTAAAAGTTCAGCAATGTTTTCTCTTACATCATCTTGATCTTCAATAATCAGTATTTTCTTTTTGGATTGCATAATTCAATTTTTTCCAACTGGAAATCTAACAATAAACTCACTTCCCTCTCCAATTTTACTCGTGAAAGAGATATTTCCGTGAATTAAATTAACATATCGTTTAACAATATTTAAACCAAGACCTGTCCCTCCAATATTGCTGGCATTAGCAGCACGGAAAAATCTTCCAAATAGGTTTTTTTGGTCTTCTTCTGGAATTCCAATTCCTTGGTCAACAACACTAATAATGGCTTCCATATTTATCATGTCAACAATTACATATACAGGTTTGCTTTCTGGCGAATACTTTAATGCGTTAGAAATTAAGTTAATAATAATATTTTTTATTAAATGAGGGTCTGAGTAGATGAAAGGTTCTTGTTTGAAAGTACACAGGATTTTCTGACCCTTCTTTTTAGTGTTCTCAAAAGTCTCACAAATTTCTAAAAGTAAATCTTTTAGCATGAATTCTTCCTCTGAGACACTAACATATCCACTCTCAAGCTTTTCAAGAGAAAGAAAATCATTTAAAATATTATTCAGATTTTGTACAGATAATTTGATCCTGTCGATATGCTTTGATCGCTTATCCTGTTCATCACTTCTCGTATATTTAGATAGAAGATTGGCAGAAGATAATACTGTAGTCAGGGGTGTTTTGAACTCATGACTTGCCATCGAAATAAATCGTGATTTCATTTCATTCAGCTCTTTTTCCTTTTCCAAAGCCTTCAGGATCTCAATCTCTCCTTTCTTGATTTCTTCGAGACTTTCCTGTAGAGCACCTTCAGCAAGTTTTCTTTCTCTGATTTGGCTTTCCAGACCCAAATTCAGGTGTTGTAATTCCTGGGTTCGCTCCAGTACTTTAGTTTCTAATTCTTGTGCGTATTCTTCTAATTGTTTACGACTTTCGGCTAGTTCTAATTCCTGTTTTTTACGCTGAGTTATATCCGTCACGAAAGCAATCACCAGACTCTCTCCTTCGTGTAGTATATGGCTTAGGCTAATCTCAAGTGGAAAATGCTCCCCATTTTTTTTGAGGCCAACTAAATCTCTACCAATACCCATTGATCGGGTTACGGGCTTTTTGGCATATTCAGACCTGTGTTTTTTGTGTTGACTTCGGAGTTGATGGGGGATTAGATCGTCTACAGATTTTTTTTTAAGTTCAGACTCCTCATAACCAAATAATTCGTTTGCTCTGCGGTTAGAAAGTCGAATAAATCCGTTAGCGTCAGCTATTACGATTCCTTCCCCAGCATTAAGTAAAATTTTGTTTAAGATCTCGTACCCTTCATTGGACGAAAGATAATCCCTGTTTATTTCCATTTACGTCTGGATGCAATAAATGACGATATTTTTTCAGGTGTTAAGGTACTGATTTATTTCATTTTTTATTTTGATGGATGTCAGAAATTGGGTTTGGAGAGCCAATTAGTTTTGTTGCGTATCCTACTTCAGAGAATATGTGTCAATTTAGAAATGTGCTGATACCTACAGATTTTGGACGCGCCGCTTGGAACGCTGTGAAATTTGCGATTAATATGTGTGGTGAAGATCAGGCCATGATAACTTTATTGCATGTATATCCTTCAAATTCGAAATTTGATTCTAAGAGTAAGCGGTTCAAAGATGAGGAACAAGAAGAGATGAATAGGATCAAACGGGAGATGAAATCTTTTTGTGAAGGCTTGATCAAGGGCAAGGGGCTAAATATTGATTCCGTAATTTTGAAGGGGTGGGTTAATGAAGAAATATTAGAATTTGTTAAAAATCATAACTTTGATTTAGTCATCATGGGTGTTAACAGTAACGGATTTGATAATCGCCCGGGAAGTAATATCTTTAAGATGATAGAGCGGGTCAATGCTCCGTTAATGATTATTCCCAATAGCCAGGCAAAAGTGGCGGTCGATGCTTAAATGAATACTATCCCAGAAGTAAATATTATTTGTGATCATTGTGGTGAATTATGTGACGATGAGCAAATAGCGTATAAAAGCAAATACTTCTGTTGCCATGGCTGTAAAGCGGTTTATGAACTCTTAGAGTCATCCAACCTCACCAACTATTATCAGGGGGAGAACTTAAAAACCCATAAGATCTCTGATGAGTTATTGATTGAAAGAAAATTTGCTGTTCTGGAAAATAGTCAGCTATTTGATCAACTCATCCGTTATAAAGATGATCAAATTGCGGTTATCAGATTTTCTTTGCCTGCTATACACTGTAGCTCCTGTATATATCTTTTAGAACATTTACCGAAGTTGAACAAGTATATTGTTGAGTCAAGGGTGAATTTCATTAAAAAGGAGGCCACTATTACTTTTCGACATCAGGATGTTTCTCTTAAGCAAGTGGCACTCATTCTTTCAAGGATTGGTTATGAGCCGGATCTAAGCCTGAAATCATCTGAAAAGCAAAAAGGGGCTAAAAGCCAGATTGGACTCCAGATTGCGGTCGCAGGTTTTTGTTTTGGGAACAGTATGCTAATGAGTCTTCCTGAATATCTGGATGAAGGTTTTCAGCTCGAGGAATCTTTTAAATCTCTTTTTGGATGGATCAATATCGCTCTGATGTTGCCTGTTTTACTTTTTGCATCAAGAGATTATTTTACCAGTGCATACAAGGGCTTAAAAAATGGATTTTTAAATATTGATGTCCCTATTTCTTTTGGCATTCTTACGTTGGCCTTGAGGAGTACCTATGAAATCACCTGGAACATTGGACCTGGGTATATAGATTCCTTAACCGGGCTTGTATTCTTTTTGCTCATTGGAAAGTGGTACCAGGGTAAGAGCTATCAGGCGCTTTCATTTGATAGAGATTACAAATCCTATTTCCCCATATCTGCAACAGTAGAGAAGGCAGGGAAGGAACTAGCAGTCATGCTCAAAGACCTGGTGCCAAAAGACTTACTCATTATACACAATCAAGAATTGATACCTGCTGACGCAATTTTGATCGAAGGTGAGGCAACCGTCGATTACAGTTTCATTACTGGAGAATCAGAATTGGTAGCTAAAAAAAGTGGAGAAATGCTATATTCAGGAGGTAGGCAAATTGGTCAACCGATCAAGATAGAACTATTAAAGTCAGTTGATAATAGTGAGTTGACCCAGCTATGGAATAAGGAAATCTTCAATCAGCAAAGACCATCCGGATCTCATAGTCTTATCGATCAGGTAAGCAAGTATTTTACGCTTGCGATCCTTCTAATTGCCATAACCACCGGGATGTATTGGGCCTTGAATGATGCCTCAAAGATTTGGGATGCTGTGACTGCCGTTTTGATTGTCGCCTGTCCGTGTGCTTTGGCATTGGCATTACCCTTTAGTTATGGTCATGGAATCAGGGTTCTGGGGCTAAATGGACTATTTCTTAAAAATGCAACGGTCATAGAGCAAATGGCTAAGGTAACCTCCATCGTATTTGATAAAACCGGAACGCTTACTCAAAACCTGTCCGGGGATATCAGTTTTATTGGGAAAGAACTCAGCCAGAAGTCACTTTCACAAATCAAAACAATCACTGCAAATTCTGCTCATCCATTAAGCAAGCTTATTTTGAACTCCTTGAAAAAGGATATTCAGAAGCTTAAAATCTACAGTTTTGAAGAAGTTTTCGGGAAAGGGATTACCGCCAATATTTCAGGTGAGGTTGTTCGTTTAGGCTCAGCGGAGTGGTTGGATTGCGTACCAACTTCCAATTCTCCGGATGAATCAACTGTTTATGTTGAGATAGATGGGCAAAACATCGGATATTTTTCCATTAGGTCAGCTTACAGAGAAAGAATCTTTCAGGTTCTTGAAAAGCTTAGAAATAGCTATTTTATGTCATTGCTTTCAGGCGATAATAGCAGAGAACAAACAAGATTGACTCCTTATTTTGATCAATTACAGTTTGATCAAAAGCCATTTCAGAAGCTGGAATACTTAAAAGGGTTAAAGGATAGTACATTGATGATTGGTGACGGCCTCAATGATGCCGGTGCAATCAAAGAAGCTTCTGTGGGATTTGCTGTAAGCGAGGATATTCATCAATTTTCACCATCATGTGATGGAATACTGTCAGCAGAAAACTTGAATAAACTTCCTGAAATGTTGAAATTCTCCAAGTCTATTGTATATATCCTGATAGTGGCTTTTGCTATTTCATTCCTTTACAACCTGGTGGGGCTCTCTTTTGCGGTCACGGGTAATTTATCACCGATTATTTCTGCAATCTTAATGCCTATCAGCTCAGTCACTGTTGTTGGCTTTATTACCCTGGCTGTGAATGTAAGTGGTTATAGGTTGCTCAATAGATTACCTAAGCACTAAATATCCTCAAAGTCTTCCATTGTAGTTCCTGGACTGAAGTGTCTGATGTTATAGGTGAACGTCAACATGAAATAACGTTGTAACACCGTCGATTGGCGATCTTCAATAAACAATGCGTTGATGTTCCTATTGGCATTGTTGTTCTGTCTGAACAAATCATAAACATTGACGCTTAATTCAGCTAAGTCATTCTTCAGGAATTTCTTGCCGGCACTCATATTAACTAGAAGTGAACTGTTATCATAGCCCTCTGAGAGCCCTGTATTTAACTGGTGATTAACATTGGTTCGAAAGACAAAACCATCGAGGAAGACCCACCTGTATTTTATCTGGGTAGATTGAATATAGAAGTCATTGTTGATCACCGGTCTAACAGAGTTTTCTACCACATTGTAGTAGGTTCTGGTTGAGATATCGAAATCTATTTTTTCACTGATATTACTACTTAATGAGAGACCGGCCCAATACCTACTGCTATTAGAATAGTTGACTACATCGTTTATTTTACCCGGTCTTCTATTATATCTAATCCCTCCATTTATTCTAAAATTTGATTTTATCAAAGAAATGGGTTGGCCATAGCTCATGTAATAGTAACCAGAGAAATATCCATTAATATTTATAGGAAACCTATATTGAGACCCTTCAGTCAGCGTTACCCCGTTTGCTATTTCTGTGCTTTGATTGGCGATGATGGAGGATGTGGTAATCAGATTTCTAGCAGTTGAAGCATAGGCAGTAGCATAAAAAGATCTCTCGGTATCCAGATTATTTGCCCAAAACCTCAGCCTTCCTGAATGATAATAAGTCTGATCCAAATCAGGATTTCCTGAACTTAATTGTAGTGGGTTGGAGTTATCTATTACATCCTGCAATTGAGAAATATTTGGGTTATTTGTCCAGGTTCTATAGTCTAGCTCAAATCTTTTATCTTCTGAAATATGGTAATTGAATCTTGCAGAAGGTAATATGCTCGTAAACGTACGTTTTTGGTCAAACGGTTTTGGAAACTGTTGATTATTATTTAGGCTGGCAACCTGATACTCCGTCTCCACCTGAAGCCTGATTTTCTCCGTTCTGTATTGATAACCTAATTCGGCTTCCTGCCTAAGGTATCGACTGTCAAAAGTATTACTTAGTGTGGTATCAATTTCCCTAAACTCACCTGTTTCAAGGACATCATAAGTGATTTTATCAGAGTCATCTATTTTATCACTTATTTGGTATTCAATTTCCATCATGCTCTTTTCACCCAAGGGCTCTGTATAAGAGATATGTGTGCCCCATGAAAGTCCAGATCGATCTCTGGTTGTTTCCTGATTGATCAGGTTGAGACTATCTATTTCCCGGAAGAATCTGTTTTCAGCAAATTGGTTTGAGTAATCTTTATTGGGATGCAAACCGGTTTGAATTCCGGTTGTCAAGGATCGACCCTTCTTATCAAATCTATGGCTATAATATACATTGTTGAAATAATCATAGTTTCTGAAATGACCTTCAGCCAGGTTACGCGTGGAGTTGATTCTCTCATTACCTATTGATGTCTGACCTATAAAATCGCTCACGTTCTTATTGTAATCAAATCTAAAATTAGGCCGCATGATAATCGTATTTTTATCATCCTTATATTTTAGTTTAAGGTTAACATTATGTGCGTTTACAATACCTTCCGTAGATCGGTTTTCCCGATATACCTGTGATGAATCTGAATCGACTGCATAGTCTCTTTTTAAATTTTGTTGATCCGTACTGTTTTGATTTGAAAACTGATAGTTTCCGTTAATTTCTATTCGATCGCCCCAGTTATCATTGAAATTTAATCCAAAGCTGTGGGTGTTAATCAATCCATTTTGATTTCGGGCATCTCCAATATTATTTGGATCAGAAGAGTATTTGACGGTATTGATATTGTTACTGAATCCTGTTACAGTAATTCTACGATCATTATTGAAGAAGTTAATACTTGCTGCTCCATTGTAGGATTCATTGGTACCTAAGCCTATGGTCGATTTTCCAAATTGACCTTTTTTTCTGTCGGGTTTAGTAATAATGTTGATGGTTTTTTGTCGTTCTCCATCATCAAATCCGCTTAGCTCAGCTTTATCACTCTTTTTATCATAAACCTGAATGCTTGCCACTACTTCAGCAGGCAGATTCTGTAATGCGGCACTTACATCACCCCCAAAAAATGGTTTTCCATCTACCAGGATTATCTGAACATCCTCACCATTTGCTTGTAATTTGCCATCTTCTACAGAAATGCCAGGCAGCTTTTCAACCAATTGTTGAGACGAAGCATCTTTTGCTGTTTTATAAGCTGCAGCACTAAACTGTACGGTATCCCCTTTTTGCATGGTCGCGGTAGGCTTAGCTACTACTTCTACAGCTCCAAGTACTTGTGTTTTTTCCTGAATGGGTAAGGTGCCCAAGTCTATACTGGTAACTAGATTAATGGTATCAATGAGTGGTTGAAATCCTACAAAGTTGACTTGAATATAGAAAGTTCCTTTACTTAGACCACTAACTTCAAATCGACCATCGAAATCCGTAACACTACCTCCTACAACAGACGAATCTGAAGGATTAATAACAGCAACAGTAGCACCTGGAAATGTCTCGCCATCTTCTGCACTTTGTACAATTCCTTTTATTGAGATTTTTTGAGAAAATGCGGTAATACTAATCAGAAAGAATAGGAGGAAAGTAAATTTTTTCATTCAATTATAGAGGGTATAAAAAGTAGGAGTTAAGGATTATTTACTATTTAAGTTTTGCAAGGTTTTGTTATGGCCAGAATAGATTAATCCAGCAAATTTATGTTACGGGATTAAAATATGAATGTTTTATTTGAGATATATAAAACATGAATTTTAATTCATTTAAAGATTTTAGACTGTTTTACTTGAGTGTTTGGGGATTCATTAATAATTTAAGGCATGACAAAAATCAGCTTTCGGATTGAAAGGTTTCATACCTGTCAACCGGAATAGCCGCTAACCTTGCCTTATTATCATGAGTGTTATCTTCATACTAATCGGATGTAGTCTTTTAATGGCCACTATTTTTCTGATTGCTTTCATTTGGGCATCCAAAAGTGGGCAATATGAGGATGATGTTACTCCATCGATAAGGATCCTGTTTGAAGACGAACCTAATCAATCTATTCATGGCGAAAACCACAGAAAATCCCGAAAGTAATTCTTCGGGAATTGTAGAAACATTCTACTATGACAACTCTACTGTCCGATTGTTTTTGATAGCAGCAACCATTTTTGGTATTATTGGAATGACCGTAGGTCTTTTAGTAGCTTGCCAGTTTTTTTGGCCAGAAGCAAATTTTGGACTTCAGTATACGACGTTTGGTCGTGTAAGACCACTACATACCAATGCAGTAATTTTTGCTTTTGTTGGCAATGGCATTTTTGCAGGAGTTTATTATTCCTTGCAAAGGCTTTGTAAAGCAAGAATGTTTAGCGACCTCCTTAGTAAAATTCATTTCTGGGGATGGCAAGCGATCATTCTTTCCGCTGCTATATCTCTTCCACTTGGCTTAACCACTGGTAAGGAATATGCAGAGTTGGAATGGCCAATTGATATTGCAATTGCGCTGATCTGGGTGGTTTTTGGTATCAACATGTTTGGAACCATCCTTAAGCGAAGGGAAAGACATTTATATGTTGCAATATGGTTTTTCATCGCCACGTTTGTAACGGTTGCGATGTTGCACATTGTTAATTCTTTTGAGCTGCCAATCTCATTCATGAAAAGTTATTCCTGGTATGCTGGCGTTCAAGATGCGTTGGTTCAATGGTGGTATGGGCACAATGCAGTGGCATTTTTCTTAACCACTCCATATCTGGGACTGATGTACTACTTTGTTCCCAAGGCAGCTAACCGACCGATTTTTTCTTATAGACTATCAATTGTTCATTTCTGGGCACTGATCTTTATTTATATCTGGGCAGGCCCTCACCATTTGTTATACAATTCACTACCCGGGTGGGCACAGTCCTTAGGAGTAGTTTTTTCTGTTATGCTTATTGCGCCCTCATGGGGTGGTATGCTTAATGGTTTGTTTACTCTTCGTGGTGCATGGGACCGTGTACGGGAAGATCCGATTTTGAAATTTATGGTAGTGGCCATCACTGCTTATGGAATGTCCACTTTTGAAGGACCAATGTTGTCATTGAAAAATGTAAATGCTATCGCGCACTTTACGGATTGGATTGTTGCACATGTGCATGTTGGAGGATTGGGATGGAATGGTTTTATGACTTTTGCCATGCTCTATTACATCATACCAAAACTTTATGGCACCAAAATATTTTCTTTAAAGCTTGCAAACTGGCATTTCTGGATTGGTACCCTAGGCATTATATTTTATGCGGTGCCTATGTATTGGGCGGGCTTCACTCAGAGCTTGATGTGGAAACAGTTTACTCCCGAAGGCATATTGGTTTACAGTAACTTTTTGGAAACTGTCACACAGATTATGCCGATGTATATGTTAAGAGCATTTGGAGGTTTACTGTATTTATCCGGTGTATTTATCATGGTTTATAACCTTGTGAAAACAGCTCAATCTGGCAGCTTTATTAGCGAAACTAAAGCAGAAGCCGCTCCATTAGCTAAAGACTATAAACCTGCGAGCACAGATCATTGGCATAGAAGGATTTTTGAATGGAGACCTATTAATATGTTGGTCTGGAGTTTGATTTTGGTTGGTATTGGAGGAATCATTGAGATTGTCCCTACTTTCCTCATCAAATCCAATGTGCCTACAATTTCAACTGTAAAACCATATACTCCTCTGGAGCTTCATGGAAGGGATATCTATGTGCGTGAAGGTTGTTATACATGCCACTCACAAATGATCAGACCATTTAGATCGGAGACTGAGCGATATGGTGAATATGCAAAAGCTGGTGAATTTATTTATGATCACCCTTTCCAATGGGGATCTAAGCGAACTGGCCCTGACTTGTTGAGAGTCGGAGGAAAGTATACCAACAGCTGGCACTATTTCCACATGGCGGATCCTACCAGCATGTCACCTGGGTCAATTATGCCTTCTTACCCCTGGCTCTATGAGCAGGATTGGGACAAAGAAATGACACCTGCTAAAATTTCAGCGATGAAAACATTGGGTGTTCCTTATGAGGAAGGTTTTGAAGATGTAGCGATCGCTACTGCAGAGATTCAAGCAAAAGAAATATCTGATAATCTTTCATTCGAAGGAATACAGGCCGTACCGGATAAAGAGATCATTGCTTTGATCGCTTACCTCCAAAGAATGGGTACGGACATAGGTAAAATGGAAGGTGTAGCTCAAAACGCTAAATAATATGCTGAAATTCATCAAACATCATATGGAATCAATTGTGGGAATTGAAATATTCCCACTCATTTCCTTAATCATTTTTGTGGTTTTTTTCATTGGTCTTTTTATCTGGATCATCAAATCGGATAAACAGGAGATGGATGAAATTTCAAGGTTGCCACTCGACACTAAAAGTGAAGAATCATGAAGAAAATTAAATATATCATAAGCATTTTAGTACTGATATTGTTGTCAGGTACCGCTCAGGCGCAAGACACGCCAGAAGGAAGAAGCTTCTATGAGCAATACCAATTAGAGATTGTTTTGGCTGTTGCGGGGTTAGTGTGCTTTGTAGCTGTTTTGGCCTTGTTTATTGCACTATACGCCTTAAAATCCATTGTTGGTCTTGAGCAACCTGAGGAAGTTAAAGTTCAGCAAGAAAGTTATTGGCAACGATTATGGAGTAACCTGAATAAGGCAGTTCCAATTGAAAAGGAGGCCACCGTAATGACATCCCACGAATATGACGGGATCAGGGAATTAGATAATCGTCTTCCTCCCTGGTGGCTCTATGGCTTTTATTTCACCATATTTTTTGGAGTCGTATACCTTTTAAATTATCATGTTTTCAACACAGGAGATTTGCAGCAAGCTGAGTATGAGAAGGAGATGGCTCAAGCGAAGGAAGAAGTAGAGACATATCTTGCTTCTTTGGACAACAGGATTGATGAAAGTAGTGTAACGTTACTGGAAGATCAGGCCGATATTACTGCAGGAAAGGAGATATACAATGCGAATTGCCTGGTTTGCCATGGCGCTGAAGGTCAGGGAGTAGTAGGCCCTAATCTCACAGATAAATACTGGATACACGGAGGTGACATGGTTTCAATTTTTAAAGTTATTAAATACGGAGTTCCTGAAAAAGGGATGATTCCCTGGGAATCACAACTTACACCGAAGCAAATGCAACAGGTATCAAGTTTTATTTACACACTAGAAGGAACAAGCCCGGCAAATCCGAAAGAACCCCAGGGAGAGATTTTTGAAAGATAGCTAGCTTTTGCGAGTGATTAAGAAAGATTGGAGTAGATGGAACCTAATGTAGAAGAGTTATACAAGGATAAGGAGGCGGAAGAGTCTTATCGTGATCACATAGCCACGGTTGATCAATCCGGGAAGCGTTTATGGGTATACCCTAAAAAGCCAAAGGGTTCACTAACTAATTATCGCAAGCTAACAGCTGTTATATTGTTAGCAGTTCTATTTGGTAGTCCCTTTATTAAGGTAGATGGTGAACCATTTCTGTTATTCAATATATTCGAAAGAAAATTCATCATCTTTGGTCAGATATTCTGGCCGCAGGACTTCTTTCTTGCAGTTGTTGCAATGATTACCCTTTTAGTCATCATTGTCCTCTTTACGGTAGTTTTTGGAAGAATATTTTGTGGATGGATTTGTCCTCAAACTATTTTTATGGAATGGGTCTTCCGAAGGGTTGAATACTGGATTGAAGGGGATTACATGGCTCAAAAAAAGCTCGATAAAATACCCTGGAACCAGGAAAAAATTCTGAAAAAACTTTCAAAACATTTTATTTTTCTTCTGATCAGTGCGGTTATCATGCACACCTTCATGGCTTATATCATTGGCGTGGAGCGGACCTGGAGTTTAATCCAGTCTGGTCCGGCAGGTGAACCGATGGGCTTCCTGGCCATGGTAGTGCTTACAGGTTTGTTTTATGGGGTATTTGGGAATTTAAGGGAACAGGTTTGCACGACAATCTGTCCCTATGGCAGACTTCAGGGTGTCTTGCTAGATCGCCAAAGCATTGTGGTTGCTTATGATCACTCACGTGGTGAACCAAGAGGAAAATACAGGAAAGATGAAAACAGAGATGATGTGGGCAAGGGCGATTGCATCGAGTGTAAGCAATGTGTTTATGTGTGTCCGACAGGAATTGATATAAGAAACGGAACCCAATTGGAATGCGTAAATTGTACGGCATGCATAGATGCATGTAATTCCATTATGGACACAGTTGCCCTCCCACGTGGTTTGATTAGGTATGCCTCCGAACAAAACATTGCAGATAAGTTGCCTTTCAGATTTACCATAAAGATGAAGGCATATACGGCTGTTCTGATGCTTCTACTTGGGTTTCTGATAACATTGCTGACTATCAGATCTGACTTCGACACCACTATTCTTCGCACACCAGGTATGATGTACCAAACCAGGGATGACGGAACCATTACCAATCTATACCAGTTTAAAATGGTTAATAAAACAAATCTGGATATGAAGGTATCACTCAAGCTTCTAAATCCTTCAGGAGATCTGCAAATGGTGGGATCAGACATTACGCTACCAAAACAGGGAATAGGACAGGGGGCTTTCTTTGTGGTCATAGATCCTAATGCTTTGGAAAAAATGAGTTCACAAATAGAGATAGGCGTGTTTGGGGATGGGGAGTTAATTGAAACAGTAGAGACTAAATTTCTGGGGCCAGCAAAATAATTTGAAGATGAAGATGAAGTGGAATTGGGGTACAAAGATTATGATTTCATTCCTCCTATTTGGAGTGTTCATTATGTATATGGTGGTTCAAGCCTTCAGAGAGGATTTTGACCTCGTGTCCGAAAACTACTATCAGGATGAATTGGCATATCAGGAACGGATCATTGAGCGGTCGAACCTTTATAAGTCAGGTGAGGAGATAGCCATTAGTCTGCAAAACAGAGACGTCCTGTTTATATATCCTGAAACATTTACAGGCGCTGAGGGAACAATATATTTTTATCATACGAGCCGAAAGTTGCTAGACAAAACATTTGTGCTAGATCTTGACACTGAAAATCAACAACGAATCGCAACTGATCAATTAGTGAAAGGGAATTATAAAGTTAAAATAAGCTGGGAGGTCAATGGCTTGACCTATTTCCAGGAAAAAGAACTCTATTTAAAGTGATTGGAGCATTTATTATCGGGCTGATTGGTAGTTTACATTGTGTAGGCATGTGCGGTCCGTTGATGATCACGTTTACTAATCAATCAGGAGTAAAAGCATATTTTTCGTTCGTTTTATATCACGGAGCAAGGATTTTAATCTATGGATTAATTGGTTTACTATTTGGAATCTTGGGCACCTCTTTGGAACTCATGGAGTTTCAAAGAGTGGGAGCAATTGTTATTGGCATCTTGATTATCGTGATTTATGGATTTCCTAAGATCCGGAATCGTCTCGAGGGTTGGTACTATCAATCAGCTTTTTATCAAACTATCAAAAATAGATTTACCGGTCTCTATAATACCCAAACAAGATGGCTGGCAGCAGGGGTAGTTAATGGGTTTTTACCTTGTGGTCTCATTTATCTCGCTGCAGCAGGGGCAATTATGAGTGGAAGTATTGGCACTTCTTTCTTTTACATGCTATTATTCGGGTTAGGCACACTTCCTGCTCTTGTTTTATTGGCAACCATTAACGTCCATATCCCGGGTGTATTTAAAAAGTTTCCGAATTTAATCTCATGGATAGCCATCCTGTCAGGAGGTATTATGATTATTAGGGGAGTCATCACCTCCGATCCTGACTGGAATCAACTAATGACACAGCAAATTAACCACCTGGTGAGTGCATGTGGATTGTGATAATTCGACAACTTCAGTTGAAATAATAGTGTTTTGAGATAAGTCGATAAAGTTTGATTAAAATGATTGCGGGAAAGAAAAAACGCAGTTGTCTGGAAGAAGAATCATTTTCTTTCCATTTCTTTCACGGTGAGATTTAGTTATAAAGAGGAGGCCTTGAGTTAAGCGTTATTCTGACTATACAATATTCATTTTTCTTGTGTTGTCAAAGATTGAGAAAGCAATTTATTTCCTTCTGGTTCTAGAAAAAAAAAGTCGGTTTTTTGGCAATGTTTTTGATTGTTGTATATAAAAAAATGTACATTTAAACATGAGGTATTTGCTCTCTTTCGCCATGTTTTGGTCTGTATCAGTACTTTTCAGTCAAGACATCATTGATATCTCCGGTATCTGGAAAGGGTCGTCAGTCTATTTGAATACAACATCTGCAGTAATTCTGGAAATTAATCAGGATGAGAATTTGGTTAGTGGCTATATCTATGGAAAATCTCTGGAGGGTAGTGACTCGACTAAAAAGGCATTTAATGGAGTGATTACAGGCAATAAGATTGAGATACTCGAAACTGAATATATTTATCGCGAAGGAATCGACTGTAAAGCTAAAATCAATCTGGAATTTTCGTCGAATAATGGAAAGGAAATCCTTTCAGGCAGATGGAGTGGAGATTTAAGGTTAAGTACATGTCCGCCAGGTACCTTCGGGCCCATTAATGTAGTACGGGCCAATGGAATCCAAAAAGCACTTCCTCAAGTTAAAGTTGAAGAAGTAGAAGTAATGGAGACTAAAATTTCTAAACGGGATGAAATAGGTGAAATTCTTATCTCTGAACTTGAAAAACGGACCTATTATGCACTGATCATCGGAATTAATGAATATCAGGATGAAAAGATTCAGATGTTGGATAATCCGATCAAAGACGCAAAAAATCTTACGGATGTCCTGCTGTCAAAATATGCTTTCGATCAAGACAAAGTGACCTTTTTACAAAATCCAAATCGGGCATCCATCATAGATGCCCTGGACAAGTTGAGCAAGCAGGCAACTGAAAAGGACAATGTATTGATTTTCTATGCCGGACATGGCATATGGAGTGAATCATTAAATCAGGGCTATTGGTTGCCAAGTGATGCCGCCATGGATTCCAAAGCACAATGGTTGTCAAACAGTACCCTCAGAGATTATTTGGGAGGGATCAAGTCAAAACATACTTTATTGATAGCGGATGCATGTTTTAGTGGAGGAATTCTAAAAGAAAGAGGGGTTGAAGAGAGTAGCAAAGCCATGTTGGAATTATATAAACTTCCGAGTCGAAAGGCGATGACGAGTGGAACGATGACTACAGTTCCTGATGAGAGCGTATTTATTAGATACCTAATTAAAAATTTGCAGGAAAATCAGCGTAAGTTGCTCTCAGCCGATCAACTGTTTAGGAATTTTAAGATTGCAGTAATTCACAATAGTCCTAGTGGACTGGTGCCACAGTACGGAGTTATTGCTTTTACTGGTGATGAAGGTGGAGATTTTATTTTCATGAAGAAAAATTAATAAGCACAATGCTTAAAAACGCTATCTATTAGACAGTCATCCTGGATTTCTCTTCATGTCTATCCTTTCAGTTTTAAGCGATAGAACAAGAATAATTATCGGAGACTTTTATTGAGGTAGTTAGATCAATATTTTAACTTCTGACACTAAGAAAACTAATTTATTCGTTTGAAAAAGCATGTTGATAGCAGCTATTTGTGCATTAATTGTCAATTAAAGAGTCAATTTGCTAACTTCATCCCACTATTTACGTCTTAGTACAGATAACAACATTTAATACCACTCATTTTAGCTTACATGGATTCAGTAATATCAACGAAAGAGATCAAGAAAGAATATGTGATGGGCGCAGAGACCATCCGAGCGCTTAAATCAATAAGTATTGAGATTAAGAGGGGAGAATATGTTGCCTTTATGGGCCCCTCAGGATCGGGAAAATCAACATTGATGAACATTATAGGTTGCCTGGATACCCCTAGTGCAGGAAACTATATACTCAATGGAAAAGACGTAAGTGATTTAACAGAAAATGAGTTAGCGGAGATAAGGAATAAAGAAATAGGGTTTGTATTTCAAACGTTTAACCTTCTACCCAGGGCTTCTTCTTTGGAAAACGTAGCCTTGCCATTAGTTTACGCTGGTTTTAGCAAAGAGGATCGTGATGAGAAAGCTTTGGCAACTCTTGACGGTGTTGGGCTTGGTGACAGAGCACACCACAAGCCGAACGAATTATCAGGTGGACAAAGGCAGCGGGTAGCAGTGGCAAGAGCACTGGTCAATGACCCTAGTATCATACTTGCTGATGAGCCAACAGGTAACCTGGATACCAAGACTTCTTATGGAATCATGGATCTTTTTGCTGAGTTGCACGATAAAGGGAATACCATTATTATGGTAACTCACGAAGAAGATATTGCAGAATATGCACATAGGATTATTCGAATGAGAGACGGGCTTATTGAATCAGATGAGGTCAATAAAAATATCAGAAAAATAGAGCACGTTGTATGAGCCTAAAGGTATACACCAAAACAGGTGATAAAGGAGGGACCTCTTTATTTGGTGGCACAAGAGTTGAAAAGGATCACAATAGGATAGATGCTTATGGCAATGTAGATGAGCTAAATTCCTTCATTGGGTTGCTACGGGACCAGAACGAAATGGATGCCAATATCTCAAGTCAGCTTTATGAGATTCAGAAAATATTATTTACAGTTGGGACCTTGTTAGCTACAGAAAAGCCCCCAAAAGGGTTTACTATGCCAACGCTGGAGGAAAATGATACCCAACAATTGGAAATATGGATTGATGAATTCTCATTGGATTTACCCGAATTAAAGAATTTTATTCTACCGGGAGGCCTTCAGGTTGTATCTTTGTGCCATGTTTGCAGGACGGTTTGCCGCAGAACTGAACGTGGTATTGTAAAGTTGAGTCAGACAGATAAAATTGATGATAATGTTTTACCGTATATGAACAGATTATCAGATTACTTTTTTGTCTTAGGCCGAAAACTTACCCAATTGACCGGTTCTAAAGAAGTTACCTGGCAGCAGGCTTAGATTTTAATTTAAGTGGATGGTAGATACTATGGACATCAGGATTGAACGAATATCAGAATCAAAATTACCTCAGGTTGATTTGGAAAACCCTGTATTTGGTAAGGTCTATTCTGATCACATGTTTATCGCAGACTATAAAAATGGAGCATGGACTGACTTAAGAATTGTTCCTTATGGTGACTTACAAATAAGCCCGGCAAACACCACGCTTCACTATGCATCGACCATTTTTGAAGGACTAAAAGCCTATAAAGACGACAAGGGTGACTTACTTGTCTTCAGGCCTGAAGCGAATGCCAAAAGAATGATTTTGAGTGCTGAAAGGATGTGTATGCCTCCGGTCCCCGAGTCTTTGTTTATGAATGCAATGACTGAGTTACTTAAACTGGATCGTGATTGGGTACCAAGTGCCCCTGGCACTTCTCTGTATATCAGGCCTTTTCAAATGGCCATGGATCCCTACATTGGAATTAGGCCCTCTGATACCTATAGTTTTTTCATAATTACTGGACCTGTTGGAGCCTATTACAGCCAACCAGTGAAGGTAAAAGTTGAAAAACATTACACCAGAGCCGCTGCCGGAGGAACTGGCTTTGCGAAAACAGGAGGAAATTATGCTGCTGCATTATACCCTGCAGTAAAAGCTCAGAAAGAGGGATTTGATCAGCTTGTCTGGACAGATGCAAAGGAGCATGAGTATGTGGAAGAGTCTGGAACGATGAATCTCCTTTTTGTGATTGATGATACCCTTGTGACAGCTCCAACAGGAGATACGATACTTAATGGAATAACAAGAAACAGTATCCTTACTCTTGCGAAGGAAGAAGGAATAAAAGTAGAGGAAAGGAGAATATCAATCACTGAGATCGTGAAAGCGATAGGACAAGGTAAGTTGCAAGAGGCTTTTGGTGCTGGAACAGCGGCTACCATTGTACAAATCAAAATGATCCATATTGATGGAGTTGATTATGAGTTGCCGCCTGTAGAAACGAGAAAATATTCCAATAAATTTCTAGATACCTTAAATAAGATTAGATCAGGTGAGTTGGAAGATAAACACCATTGGATATATAAGATTTAGGCGATGACGTTACCAGAAGCAACCCAAAAAATCAGTAAGATGGCCGAGCTTCATCAAGGCAAGGTCAGTGCTAAGGTTAATTTTAGATTTAAGGAAGAAGGGTTCATTCATCTTGATGATACGTTAAATCCAGCATTAGTCAGCAATGAAGAAGCGGAAGCCCCATGCACTGTAGTAATCGGCCTTGTTCATTTTGACCAAATGTTGAGTGGTGAACTTAATCCGATGATGGCCTTCATGAGTGGGAAAATGAAAATTGAAGGTGACAAGGGGATCGCTATGAAACTGGCTTCATTGTTTTAGAAGACCACCTTTGAAAAGGTATTTATCGAAAGCTATATAAATCATTATAGCGATTGAAACACCGATCAGTGACCCCGCCAGTACATCTCTAAAAAAGTGTTGTAATAAGTAAATTCTGGAAAGGGCAACTAAAATGGCTGCTGAAAGCAGGCTGATTGAGACCCACTTATTTTCTCTAAAAACAATTGCAAAAAAAGTAGCTGTTGCGAAGGCAGTAATGGTATGACCAGAAGGAAAAGAGAAACTTCCATGGTGACTTACTCCCTCAATTAGCTCTAAGTCTACCACTCCTTCAAAATACCTTGTTGGTCTTGGAACACTTCCAAAGACCAGTCTTTTCAAACCTTGAGAGGAAATAAGTTGAGCAAAGGCCAATCCAAGAAAGGTTATTCCTAATCTCCAATTCTTAATGATCAGGATAATAAAGAGTATTGCTACCGAAATACCATCTCCTAAATACGTCCAGTATTTAAAAAAAAAGTCCAGTGAGCCGTTTCGGTTTGCGTTTAAGAGAAGAACTACATCTCCATGATTAATTAATGACCAAAGTAGTAAGGCAAACAGAAAGACTGCAATATAAGGGACAAGAAAATATTTTTTACTTGGCATTTATCTTAGGATATAAATTTTACCATAACCATTTTTGAAGGCTTTATCTGCTGTGGTAAACCTGTGCTTGAGTGATTCGCCTTGTTGCCGAATAAATACCCGATAAAGGTAAACACCATTTGCAAGCAGGTCTCCATATTCATCACGACCATCCCAGGAATATTCTGTTATATTATTTCCAATTCTGACAGGGCCGATTTCGTCTTGATTGATTTCTTTTACTACACTACCTGTAATTGTCATGATCTGTATTTTGATTTCATCGGGAATGGTGCCTCCGGTCAGTGTAAAAACAAATCGGGTACTGGTAGAGAAAGGATTAGGGTAGGGGTAAAAGTGTGTAACAGAAGTTTCATTGATGACTTCAAAAGAAATTTCATAATCGTTATCTCCTGCGTTATTTCCTGACTGATCTTCCGCTGAAACACGTAGATGGTAGACACCATCCTCCAATGGACCTGGTTGGTAGCTAAGCTCAAAATCCTGACCTTCTGATTGGGGTATGTAAGTAATGTCTGGATCTGTAAAATTAACTCTTTCAAATTGGCAGCCGTCACATGGCAACCTTAGGAATAGGTCCACGCCAGTCGTATCCTCATTTAACAAGAATGCGTTTTCGTCCTTAAGGGTAATAAGGATGTTTGGATTGGGGGATATGATGTCACCATCTAATATATAATCTCCATCAAAGGTCACATTGAGGACGGGGTTAGTAATATCCTGGTCAACATTTGTAGCTGGCGAAAGGTTGAAAAAGTTATTGATACTTAAAAGCTCATTTTCTTGTGATAAGATGCGAACGGATAAGTTATTGGGGCCTGTCTTTCCCAACGTATTATAGGATACTTCAAAATCTGTAGTATCCATGGATTGTGTAGGAGCAATGTTAAAGCTTTGGTTATATGATTGCGTAGTATTAACGTTGAGGAGTGTGGGGATGACCTGAAGGCTATCCTGAAAATCCTCCTGTGATACATTGATAAAGCTATAACCTGTTTGAAATGACTCGCCTTCCTGTAAATTTTGTGAAGTGTTGCTTAGTGGCAGTAGTATTCCTTCAGGAGGAAGTTGATATTCCAGGGTTAGGGCCTTGATTTGAGGCGGAGTCAAATCGGTGTTATCGCTAAAAGAGACATTTAGCTTTAAAAACGGATACTGTAAAGGATCAATTGTGCTAACATCTGCTGATGAGAATCTGGCACCGCTGAATAAGTTCGTTTCAATCCCAGCGGAAGTAATCCCGATTACATCAATGCTAAAATTGTCAGTTACATCATCTTCAACCTGGTAAGACAGGTTTGTCCATGATTTTGCCGGGCCGATTCTTCTTGTTGTAAAACTCCCAGATGTAGACTGATAATTTACTGATCCGGAAAGTGTCAATAGTTGTTCAGTTGGCGACAGGATAGAGCCATCATTCGTGATTTCAATGGCATTACCGGGGGCATCCCCTTTTTTACCCAGGAAGATCACTGGCTGACCATCTACCAATGAAGAGATGGTGGCGGATTGGATACCTACAGTATTTAAGGAGCTGATTAGTTGACTGTCCCAATTGCTAAAGGCAACTGAATCAAATGAGAAAAGCAGTACATAGTCCTCAGGCTTCATGAGACTTATCAAAGAATCAAGGTATCTGTTTACACCAAGCACCTGATTTTCGGTTAGGTTGTGGATTACCTGCGGTATACGTCCACAAATAAGAGGGTTAAATACATCGCTTTGGGTGAAATTAATGGGACGGTAAGGCTGCCCGGTTGCCCTGTCAATGAAGATTGCATTTATGGTATTTAGATTGCAAACAGGATCTAATTGACTTTCTGTGATTAAGTAATTTACATTTCCAACCACTGCCTGATAGTCTTCATATTGATTTGGGTGGTCCTTTCCATGTGTAACAATCTGGTAATCATTCGTTTCTTGCAAAAAGTTCCATATTCCTGTTTCATCATTAAGTGTGGTTCCTGAGAAGCTGTTACTGGCATATTGTCCGTTTCCCACCTGACCCCAGCCGGAATTTTGAGCGTTGATTAGCGTAAATGATGAATTTACCCAGGTTGTATCTTCTTCAGCGGTAGGTTCTGAGAACCTGGTACGCCAATAAATAGTGGTAGAGTCTGGTAGCGAAGTAAAATCTGCCGGATGCTTTAAAAGGAACTGACCAGTAATGGATTGATTGCTTTTAAAGCTGCTTGAAAAATCATAAGCGGTATCGTACTCCAGTGAAAAATCTCTTTGAGCCTGCTGGTAAGCAGAAGGTTGAAAGGTAAATGAAACTACTTTGTCGGACTGTACCCCCAGGTCGATGGGGTAGAGGTTAATTGTATTCCCATTCGTGATGAATAGCTCGAACGTCGATGTATTATTATTCTCATTTAACTCCGTTATTAGGTTGTTGGGATCAATGCTAAAACTAAATTGGTTGTTGCCGTCGACTTTCTTTGCCGGGTCATTTTCGACAATAATTTGGACAGTATCCTGATATTTTATTGGTGAAACTTTTTCTAATTGTAAGATGACTTCTCCGTCTGGAAGGGTTCTGCTAATTTCAATCACCAGTGAATCAGTAGATGTTTTACCATAATTATTAACTATCAGGTTAATGGTAAAGGCACTTTGACTAGCAAGCAGTTGACTTCCACTCAGTGGTTCAGCAAAGATTTGGTTTGGGTCTGATTCATAGTCAGGTTGATCAGCACCAAAAATCCTGATCGCAGGATCGCCGAGCACAGACATCAAATGCACTTGTGCAAGCATCGTCAATGACGTGCCATATAACTCAAAATATCGGGTGGCAATTGAAGTTAATATGGTACCAAGACTTCTTCCAAAGCGTAATTCCTGACTGAAGGCTTCCTGGTATAGTAGGTCTGAAAACCTTTTCAGGTTTGATGAAAAAGAGAAATCAGCATGGCCAACAAATGCCAATGCACCCTTCGAAGTTGCATTTACCCATGGCTCACCAAAGCTGCTTCCGGTGCTAAAGATTTCTCCTGCATTGCATCCATTTACTAAAATTACCGGATACTTACCACTGTTATTGTGATCATTTACATTTCCTATTTCGATATCAGAATTTTGGGAGGAACTATGCCCAAAAAGTGTAAGCATATTCAATCCATTGTTAATTTCAGTTCTTATATCAATAGGCTCTGTAGGTGCTGTAGTGATTTTCCTTCTTATCCGGGCATTTCCACCAAGGAAATTGTCTTCTGCAAGACGCTTAAAGTCCTCAACATAGTTTGAAAAGGCTTGTTGTTCAAAACTATTTTGACCACCACTTAGCATCAGTTGATTTTTCCTCCAAAGATCATTGTAAGGAAGGGCTTCCATTTCTTTAACTTTGTCCAGATAGGATTTGACATCGTCCGGACTAAAGGCATTTAGTCTACCAACTCCAATAGCTGGGTCATTACTTGTGCCTTGGGCACGCACAGTATAAAGCATATCAGATCCTGGGAAACCAAAAGTTGGTATATAATTGACCTGAGAGGTTGCTATTGGGTCTTGTCGGTAAAAACCAAAATTCGTTGCCAAACCCTTTCCGATAATAAATAGATGTTGAGGTTGCCCAACTGTCAATGCGTGTCCAATAAAATTCCTGATGGCCAATGAGGTAGGATCCCCAAAACCATATTGATTAAATATTTCATCAATTGTAGTTGAAGCAACAGAGAAGCTACCTCCAGAAGCACTTTCCCTGTAGGCCTGGTAAGCTAAAACAGGATCCAGACCATCACTGGCATTAGAATGAAAATAATCATGTGTAATGATAAGGTAGGAGGCATTACTTGGATCTATTTGATTCATGTCCACTTCCTTTACATCGAAAACATTCTTTGTTGATGTGAAGGCAAAGAATTGCCTTGAAATTGATGGGTCAGGGACTACAAATTCAAAACGATCTGGGTAATTATTTTTGAAAATAAACCTTGGGTTAATTGGATCGGTAATTTCGAGTAACCGGGTACCCGTTGCGTTTGTTGTGGGGACTATTAGATATGACCTGGGTTCTGTGCTGGTTCTTTGGTATAATACTTTGTTTTCATTTTCGCCCATATTGAACTCCTGTGGATAGGCCAGCTTAATATAAGCTACTGAGATTCTATCTGCCTGGGCAGGTTGTCCCAATGCGGTCACGCGAATAACACAAGTGCCATCCAGAGCTACATCAGACCATTCCAAACTACCCGAAAATGTAGACTGGGTCCAGCCATTGAAAGTAGCCGTATCTATTTTCCTTAGACTTAAATCAGATGGTCCACCACTTATTTCCGTGAGATGCTGAAGTGAATTTCCTCCAACGAGCCCAATTTCTATGGTTGGTTTTATGCCTGTATTGTCAAACATTCCTATATTAAATGTAAATGTCTGACTTTGGTTTTTAGTGAAGAAATTTCCTGTCCACCCTTCACCTTCTACATACTCACCAGAACTTAGTTCAGAATTAAAACCGAATTTTAACCCCGAGGAGTAAATATTTGTTTCTAATTGAATGAGCTCATTGATGTGATAGGGTTCTGGAGTCAAACCGGAATTGTTATTTAGGTTTGATGTGCCAATGGATTTACCGTCCTCTGTTTGGTTCCAGGTAAGGAAGTATGAAGCCGTATCTGTAAAGAGATTATACATTTGATGAAGCTGATCAGCAGGATCAGTATAGAGGAGGGAGTCGGATTTCCCGTCATTTTTTTCACCATAGAATTCCAGGTAGTTGAGAAATCCACTGTTGTCAGCAACCGCATTTATTGCAATTTCCTGACCCCTTCTAAATACCTTGATTTTTGCAGCTGCAACAGTTGAAACCGGTACACCAGCCTGCTGAAGTTCTGCTGCGTCAATTCGGTAGACACCATTCTCAGCCAATTTGAATTTGAAATACCTTTGATTGTAATTGATCCATTCATTACCAAAGGGCTGAGAAAATATTTCACTTGCGCTAAGTAGCAGGAGGATTGTAAATAGACTACTCTTCATCTTGCTTTGAATTGAAATCTACTTTAATAGAGAAAATATTGGAATATAATCCAGCTGCCTGGTCTCCAAGATCTGTTAATGCATAATCAATAGCAACTTCTCTAAACCTGACACCAACTCCTGCACTGGGTTGAAAACTCCAGGAAGTGGACTGATCAAAATCTTCTATTCTTTGAAATTGATTAATTCCACCACGTAAAAAAGCCAATTTTTTATATCCTATTTCAAAACCTGCTCTAGGGTCCAAAGAACCAAAATTGGTCCTTAAGACTGTATTTCGCTTTCCATCAAAAGTCCAAACGGCATCTATCGTTGTCAACACTGAAAATACCTCATTTATATCAATGGTTCTGGAGACTCCGGCAATTAGGCGTGGCAATGTGATCTCAATTGAATTTTCGGGAATCATATTTCCAGTCAAGGTGTATACTTCACTTACCTCCGTCGTATTGTGGCTCCAGGTATTAAATGTCCCAAAAATATCTTTGGCCATTAAACCCACATTCCATTTTCCAAAGGACTTTTGGGCAGACAGGTCAATACCAAAACCCCAGGAAGTAGCAAATTTCCCAACAATGCGGTGCAAAACCTTTACAGTTCCTCCTGTTTTTAACCCACCTAAGAACGGAAGCTTCCTGGCATATGAAAAGAAGAACCCATAATCTGACGCTGAGAAAAAACGAATATTGTTATAATTGATGGCGCCCGTAGCGTCAAATAGAAATCTGGTATCAGCAATGTCATCAATTGAAAATCTTAAAGCAGATATTCCTATGGCACTTTGGTCATCCAATTTTTGGGCATATCCCGCAAAATCATAATTTGCAATCCCAGCAAAATATGCAGCATGCATAAGCTCCAATTGATGATCCGACTTTAAGTCTATTAAGCCTGCGGGGTTCCAGTATAAAGCAGAAACATCATCTACATGACCGGTCATACTCAACCCAAGGCCAAACGCTCTTGCGTCAATTCCAATGTTCAAATACTCATTGCTATACTTCGGAGTATTATCCTGAGCGGATAATCCAAAGTGATAAAATGTGAGTAGTAAGATGAGTAATAGCTTCATGAAAATTGATCTTGATGCAAGATATACAGAGCACAAACAACTGAAAAATAGATTTTTCCTAAGGTGCAAAATTAGGAAAAGACCCTTGATTATTATAATAAAACAAATAATAAATATAATAATATAAAGAATATTTAAGGTTCAACGCATATTTTCATATAGTACTTGGCCATACATAGTACCTTACCGTATATAGTATTAGCCTAAAGGTCAAAAGATTAGGAAAATGGACATGAATTTACAGAATGCACAAGTTCAAATGCGGAAAGGAGTTTTAGAGTTCTGCATACTGAACATTATCTCAAGAGGGGAAGTCTATGCTTCCGACATGCTTGAGGAACTTACTTCTGCCAAAATCATGGTAGTAGAGGGTACTTTGTACCCATTACTAACACGGTTACGAAAGGCAGGGTTGGTCGATTATAAATGGGTAGAGTCTACAAGTGGACCACCAAGAAAGTACTACACACTCACAGAAAAAGGGGATGATTTTAGAAAGGGCCTCAATAGGACCTGGGAAGAGCTTCAAAACTCTACTGAGAAGATCATTTCGGTGGGTAAAAAGTCACCAAAAAAATCAAAAAAATAAAAGATTTCAATTATGAAAAACGCACTCAATTTAGAAGGCAAAATTATTATTGATGGTCAAAGAACAGGACTAAATGATCATCGCAGGATACAGCATTATTTTGGAAATAGCCCACTATGGGTAAGATCCAAACCCAAAAAGCTATACAGTTCCAACAGAAGGTTTCTATCTTAATCTAAGCGATAAATAAAATGAAAAAGACAGTTAGTATAAATATTGGAGGGATCATTTTTCACATCGAAGAAGATGGGTTTGAAAAATTGAAAAGCTATCTGGGTTCTGTCAATAAATACTTTTCCAGCTTTGAAGACAGTAAAGAGATTATCGCTGATATCGAAGCAAGGATTGCAGAAATATTCTTGAGTAAACTCACAGCCACTCGACAAACAATTAGTATTGAAGATGTAGATGATTTGATTAAAATCATGGGCACTACCCAGGACTTTGATGCTACACTGGAAGCAGAGCCGGAAGTATCCAAGAGTGAACATAGGGATGAAAAACAAGGGACAGATGAAAAAGGTGAGCAAGCCAGTTCTTCGACTCGTAAAAGATTATATCGGGATGTACGAAGAAGATTGATAGGGGGTGTCTCTGCTGGTATCGCTCATTATTTTAGTATTGATCCACTATGGATCAGGCTCCTTTTTATTGCCTTGTTTGTGAATGTATTATTTACAGGCATATCGGGAATTACACTCCTTGCATACATCGTATTATGGATTGTATTGCCTCATAACAGTGAGTTGGAAGAAGATACACGGATTAAGAAATTGTTTAGAAACCCAGACTCAAGGGTTCTTGGAGGTGTTTCTGGGGGTATCGCAGCATATTTTGGCATTGATGTATCAATTGTTAGGTTGTTATTTGTGGTATCCATATTTCTTGGAGGAGCAGGTATTTTAGTCTATATTATTTTATGGATTATCACCCCGGAAGCAAAGACTGTTACGGAGAAAGTACAGATGGAAGGGGAACCTGTCACGCTCAAAAACATTGAAGAAAGTGTCAAGCGAAACCTTAAAGTGAAGGAAGGAGAGGAGGAAGGAGCCCTGGTCAAAATTCTTTTGTTCCCTTTTCGGCTAATTGCTATGATTATTCAAGGTTTAGCCAAAGCCTTTGGCCCATTATTGGGGTTTTTAGTTGACGCGCTTCGAGTCGTATTTGGAGCGATTGTTATGCTTAATGGGTTTACTTTTATGTTGGCATTTACAGGCTTGTTATTAGTCATCTATGGGGTAGGCGGGATGTCACATTTATATCAGCTTGGGGAAATACCTGTAGACCTTTTAAGAAACTCTTTAGATACCCTAGTCGTTTTCGGTATTTGGGCATTTGGTCTTATTTCAGCCCTTGCAGTCTTTTTACTTGGGCTATCAATTGTTCTCAAGAGAAGGGTTGTAAATTCTTATATTGGTTGGTCTTTGTTCGTGCTTTGGTTATTGTCTGCTGTACTTACTGCCTATAGTCTGCCAGGCTATGCGGCAGAGTTTGCAGCTGATGATAATTACCGGATAGAAGAGACTTATGAGCAGACGGAGCAAATACCCTTACTAAAATTGAGTGATGAATCGGTTTATGATGTTGACCTTGTTGATTTAAGACTTAGGGGACACCGGGATAGCCTATATAAATTGGTAGTAGATATTGAAAGTCGGGGAACAACAAGAAGTGAAGCGATTGCAAATGCTAAACAGGTAGTTTATCATGTAGAAAAGCAAGGGAACGTCTTTTTGTTTGATCCAAAAGTCACCTTTCCTGAAGGTGCTAAATTTAGATTCCAGCATGTGAATGCCACTTTATACATACCCGAAGGTCAGGTGTTTAGAATGGATCGTGAGCTCAATAGTATTTTGGAGAACACTTTGTATCTCGGTGGTTACCGATCAAGTCAGATGGAGAATAACGACTGGATATTTAAAGATGGTGTTATTGTATGTATTACCTGTCAGAAAGATCAGAGCGTCCCTGGAGGCAAAGTGGATCGGAATAATGAGGAGATGACTTATCCTTTTGAGGACTTTGATCAAGTAAAGGTAGGTTCTCTCATGGAAGTTGAAATTCGACAGGGTTCTGAGTATAAAGTCAGTGTTCGAGGTCATGATGATGATCTTGATGAAGTTTATCTTAATCAGGTAGGGGATGAACTGGAAGTAAAGTTCAAAGAAGAAAACTGGGAATGGTGGAGTGACAACAAGAAACGAAACACAAAATTGTACATCACCATGCCAAAGCTTGAGTATTTGGAGTTAGTGGGTAAATGTAAAGGTAGTGTTGGAGGTTTTGATGAGGAGGATTTGGAAGTCCAGTTGGTTGGTGCATCGGACCTTTTCCTTGAGTCTAATGTCAAAAGAATGGAAATCTCAATTGCCGGAGCTTCTGAAATGGTTTTGAAGGGTAAGGGAGATGAATTAAATGTAGATATAGTTGGGGCCTCCAAATTGGAAGCGTTTGATTTCAAGGTAAGGAATGCCACTTTGGAAGTAATAGGGGCCTCCAAAGCGGAGGTCAATGTAATGGAATCTCTTGATGTGGAGGCTGCAGGTATGAGCAAAGTAAAATATCGTGGAGATGCAAGAGTTTCTATCAATGAAGTAGGGTTGAGCACAGTTGAGAAAGATTGATTTCAGGGTAATTTTCTAACCTTTTGGTGAGTATGGAGTTATTATTCTTTGATAACTAAAACCCATTTGAAATGAAAATTACCCTTACTTTATCCGCAATTTTATTAGTGTTTTTTTCCTACGCTCAGGATAAAATTGATACAGGTAAAGGTGTATTAACGATAAATCCTGTTACTCACGGTACCCTAGTTCTTGAGTATAATGGGATGACTATTTATATAGATCCTTACGGAGGAGCTGAAGGATTTGCCGATTTTTCAGCTCCTGATTTAATTCTCATAACAGATATTCACGGCGATCATTTAAACAAGAGTACGCTGGAATCATTGAATACTGCTAATTCTTCTTTTGTTGTACCAGATGCAGTGCTAACCCAGATCAAAGATTCCTATGGTTCACAAGCTAAAGTTCTGAGCAATGGAGATAAGTTGGAATGGAGGGGACTCAAAATTCAGGCCATCCCCATGTATAATTTACCTGAAGATGAAGACTCCCGGCATACCAAAGGCAGAGGAAATGGTTACACCTTAACCTTTGGAAATAAGAAGATCTATATATCCGGTGATACAGAAGATATTCCGGAAATGAGAAAACTCAAAAATATAGATGTCGCATTTGTTTGCATGAATCTTCCTTACACCATGGATATTAGTCAGGCTGCATCTGCAGTTTTAGATTTTAAACCCAAAATGGTATATCCTTATCATTACAGAGGACAAGGTGGGTTAAGCGATGTCAACAAATTTAAGGAACTGGTCAATACAGAAAATTCTGCCATTGATGTACGCCTAAGGAACTGGTATCCCTAAGCACTAATTGCTAATCTTCTTTTAAGGGAAGCAACTTTGTTAATTGCATCGATATAGGCCTTAACTGAGGCGATAATCACATCCTTATGAACACCAAATCCCATATACATTTGGCCTTCAAATTCGATTCGCATATGAACCTTTCCTTCCTCAGCACGGTCACCAATTGATTGAACTAGAAATTCATCCATATTTAATTTCTCGTCAATCAACTTATCTACAGCATTTAATGCGGCTTCTAGTGAGCCCTCGCCCGTTGCTGAGCCTTTTAGATGCTCACCATTTACATTAAGCATAACAGTTGCTGTCGTTCCTTTAGATTGGCTGCTGATGATTTCCACATCCTCCAACTCAATTACTTCTGTTGGGAGTTTGCCCTCAACAAGTACAATTAAGTCACTATCTGTGAAATCTTTTTTTCCATCAGCTAATTTTAGGAAAGCTTCATAAACTTCTTCTACTCTTTCGTTTTCTAACTCATAGCCTAATCTTTCAAGATGATATTTCAGTGCAGCTTTACCACTTCTGGCAGAAAGAATAATGGAAGACTGAGGGATTCCAACATCCGTAGGGTCAAGAATTTCATAGTTCTCCCTGTTTTTAATCATCCCATCCTGGTGAATACCTGAAGAATGAGCAAAAGCATTTCTTCCAACAATTGCTTTGTTTGGCTGAACAGGCATATTCATCATTTTGCTTACCAATAAGCTAAGTGCATAGATATGCTGACTGTTAATATTAGTGTGGAGGTTAAGATCTTTGTGTGTCTTAAGGATCATGGTGATTTCTTCTAAAGACGTGTTGCCTGCCCTTTCCCCGATTCCATTAATAGTTACCTCTACCTGACGTGCTCCATTGATAACCCCGGCAGCGGTATTTGCGGTGGCTAATCCCAGGTCATTGTGACAATGACAGGAAAGTATGGCTTTATCAACCCCTTTAACATTTTCTTTTAAGTACTTGATTTTAGCACCATATTCTTCGGGGAGGCAGTAGCCGGTGGTATCTGGAATATTCACAACTGTGGCACCTGCTTTTATGACGGCCTCTACCATCTTTGCCAGGTATTCGTTCTCGGTTCTTCCGGCATCCTCACAATAGAACTCAACGTCTTCTACATATCTTTTGGCATATTTTGTGGCCGCTATGGCTCGCTCAAGAATCTTTTCCCTATCACTTTTGAATTTAAGCTTGATATGATAATCTGAACTACCAATCCCGGTATGGATTCTTTTGCGCTTAGCAAATTTCAAGGCATCCGCAGCAAAGTCAATATCTTTTTCCACTGCACGTGTAAGTGCGCAGATGACAGGCTCGCTAACTGCTTTTGAAATTTCTATGACAGAATTAAAGTCCATGGGACTGGAGATAGGAAAACCTGCCTCGATGATATCAACACCTAATTTTTCCAGCTCCTTGGCTATTTCAATTTTTTCAGGGGTAGACAATTGACACCCCGGAACCTGTTCTCCGTCCCTAAGTGTGGTATCAAAAATATGTACTTTGTTGTCGTTCATTGTCAAATTATTATGCTCAAATGGGCAAACAGATCAGTTGAAATCTCTTCTCAATCATTGATCAATTAACTGATAGGTTTACAAACTCTTAATAATGGTATTTAAATGTAGGATTTGGATGAATCAATGAGAAACCTAAATAAAAAATAAATATGAATCCTAAATCACCATTAGGAACTTAAAAGTCTATTAATATCGTTATATTAGTTAAATAATTGATTATTAATTACGATGTCAAAAGATCATTCTGATCACCTATTTGTGTTGATTAAGTCCTTGAGTGGCAGTGAAAAACGCTATTTTAAATTAAAAAACACAAGTTCGAATCAAGAAGACTTGAAGTATTTGAGACTTTTTGATGAGATAGCAAACAGGCATGACTTTGATGAGGAAAAGATCATAGCAAATAACGCATGGATTAAGCGTGCTCAGTTCAGCAATTTGAAAGCCCATTTATATCGCAAATTACTTCAAAGCCTGAAAGAATATTCAAGTACTACAAATGAAGACATTGCCATTAGGGAGCAAATTGATCACATACAATTACTCTATGATCGAAGTTTGTATCAGCAAAGCATGCTGCTGATTAAAAAGGTCAAAAAGGCAATTCGTAAAAGTGATAACCTCGAACTTCAATTGGAAGTGTTGAAATGGGAGAAAAATTTGTTGCCTTACTCACTCGGTAAAAATAGTTTGAGCAGGCTTCGACAAATAATTGAAGAGACGAACAAGGTAAATGCACATATTACCCGCATCAATCTTTTGATGAACATCTCTGTGGAATTAAATACTATTTATTTAAAGCATGGTTATGTACGGAGCAAGGAGGATTTTAATGAAGTAACAGAAATATTCAAGCAGCGGCTTCCTGGAAAAGAGGAAGAATTATTGTCCTTTCGGGAGAAACTATTGTGGTATGAAATTCATCAGGGTTATTATAGCTTCATTCAGGATTTTGAACCAATGTATAAATATGCACTCAAGTGGGTGAGTCTGTTTGAAAGTATACCCAACTCGACATATTATTTCGAGATGTATATCCGGGGCCTTAATCAATTATTGAATGCACAAGCCAGGTTAATCAAATATGAGGACTTTTCTAAGACTCACCGATTACTTAGGTCACTTGCCAGGCACCGAATGATCAAATTAAATGAAAATCTTCAAATCAGGCTTTTCAAGTATACCTATGCTCATCAGTTTAATGAATATTTTCTTGTTGGTGATTTCGCTAAAGGAGTTGCCTTATTTAGGCGTATTTCTTATCAGATGGATCAATACATTCCCCTCTTAGATGTTCACTCCCAACTTATCATGTTTTATAAGGTGGCATGCCTTTTCTTTGGTAATGGTGACTACAGCGATGCTTTAATATGGCTAAACAGAATTATTAATTATGATGATCGTGATATTAGGGAAGACATTCAGTCATTTACCAGGATACTAAATTTGATTACCCATTATGAATTAGGGAATAGGGATGTCATTGAATACTACCTGAGATCGACTTATCGATTCTTACACAAAAAAGAGGACATGCATAAGTTTCAATATTTTATTCTGGACTTCATTAAAAACCTGACCCGGGACATTACAGAGAAGGAACTGATTTTGCGATTTGAAAGGCTTAGAGATAACCTACTGCCCCTGACTACCAGTCAATATGAAAAGCGCGCTTTTGTATATTTTGATATTATCGCGTGGTTAGAGAGTAAGATTCAAAGAAAAACGGTAGAGCAAGTCATTAAAGACCGTGTATTGGAGCTTCTTCCAGCTTAATTCACGATTCACAATACTCAATGATACCCTCTTTTATTCTTTTATAGGTTTCATCACGTATTCCTTCATCTTCTTCTAAAAGGGTCATTCTAAAGCCTTTCAAGTCTGAACAAAAAGATGAAATAGGGACCATGCAAACTTGTTTGGCTGCGAGAAGATAATACACAAAACGCTTATCAAGTGCCATTTCTGTGTTACTGTCCAACCAGCCATCAAGTAATGTAGCCACTTTTGGATCTGATATCTTTAACTTTTGACCCGGTTTCAATACACCAGGCTTAAAGATCATGGTGTTGTAGAATGCTCCATTAGTGTCATTGAAAGTAATGTAGGAAACATCACTAAAAACTTCAGACAAGTACTTGCTCCGCTCTCCAATGTGTTCATTTGTTTCTTTGATAAACCGATTATATCTGGGATCTTCCATGATCTTTGGAATTGCTACCTGAGGCAACTTGGTCGAGCTTACTTCAATCATTTTTGCATTGTCGATGGTCTGACACATTTTAGCAAATTCGGGATCTTTGTCTCGGTTGTAGTATTCTGCCCATCCACACCTTGCGCCTGGCCAGGGAAATTCCTTGGAAATTCCTTTGAGGCTTATCCCAGGTACGTCATCAATAATTTCTGCGAGTGTACAAGTTTCAGCATTGTTATAGATCAGGTTCATATAGATCTCATCACAAATAATGAAAAGATCAAATTCTTTTGCAATAGAAACCATCTTCTCCAGGATTTCCTTCGGATATACCATCCCTGTAGGGTTATCCGGATTGATGATGATCATCCCGACAATGTTGGGATCCTTTTTTACTTTTTGATAAATATCATCTGTGTCAGGGTACCAAAAGTTTTCCGGATCTAACTTGTAAGTCATGGGGCCACTGTTGGCATGTGCTGCCTCAGCAGATGAATGAGTGGAATAAGCTGGGGAAGGTCCAATGACCCTGGATGAGGGAACCAGATACTGATAAATTTTACCTATTGCATCACCCAGTCCATTAAAAAATGTGATGTCGTCTGCAGATACCTTAACGCCTCCCAGATTGCTGCATTTTTCTGCTAAATATTTTCTTGTTTCAAGTACTCCTTTTGAATGGCTGTAACTATAAGTGAGGTCTTCTTGTAGTAATCCCGCGATGATATCTTTCATCCAGGCTGGCATCTTCCTGTTTTTGGCAATAGGATCACCAATATTTTCCCATAGAATGGAATATCCAAGTTTTTCAAGTTGTTCAGCCTTCCGGACAATCCCACGGATTTCATAGGACAGTTCATCAGCACCCTCTCTAAGTAATTTCTGGCGCATGTGAAAAAATTAAGTCACGAAATTACTTGAAATGAAATTTGACTCAAAGATCCTTTCAATCTTCTTTTCTAAAAATGAATTTTCTAGAACGAGAATTACCACTGACAGTAACTGTTAATAAACCTCCATTGAGTTGATAAGCGATTTTCTTTGGAAAATCCTGCCCCTCATTTTCACACATGAAACCATTACTTCCAGCTCTGGTTATCCTAAAAGTAGTTGGTTCGGCAGTTTGTGTCACCCGTGTAGTATACACTAAACCTCTCTTACCTTTCGATATAGATAAACGTTCAACAAAAACGGTATCTCCCTCACTGAGCATCACCCCAATTCCTGTTAAAGTCTCCGAATTAGACTCCCATTTCTCAAATGCCTGAGCGTCTCCCTGTACATCTACCCGATTCCATTTTCCTTCAAGCCAATTCAGTTTTTGAGGATCATTTCTTTGTGAATAACCTATAAGCGATAAGTGGAGAATAAAGATCAATAGCCAGTATCTTTTCATTCGTTCAATTTACGATAATCAGGGGAAATGATCAGCATCTTAATGGCTCCTGCCATGATGAATAGTAGGATAAATAAAGCTGGGAAACCACCTAAAACTGAAATGATTTTTATTCCATCTATTCCGGCATAGGTGATCATCACCCAAGCAATAACCGCGATAATTATACCCCAAATTACTTTAATTCCGATTGGAGACTCCGGATGATCAGGGGTAATCCCTTTTGTGCAAATCCCACTCATTGCAGAAGTATTTGAATCCGCTGCAGTCACATAGGAGATAAAGGTTGCGATCAAGAAAATGGCTCCGATGACAACGTGGAATGGCATCTTTTCAATAAGGGCATATATAGCGGATTCAGGACCGTTTGCCTGCATCAGTTTATAGATTTCACCACCTAGTTGAATATCTGAATGTAGCGCATTACCACTAAAAATCACGATCCAAATACTTCCAAAAAGAGCAGGCAGGAGCAGGTTGACATGTATGTACTGTTTGATGGTATACCCTACTGAGATCCTACCCAGAAAAAGTGCGGTAATTGGAGTCCAGGCTAGCCAATTAGCCCAATTGAAAACAGTCCAACTTTGGAACCAGTCTTTGCCCAAATGATTATCCCAGTTGACACTATGGGGTAAAAAGGTTGAAACAAATTGCAGACCGCCACTTCCGGTGATATTAATAAGATCTTCGAGTGGGCTGAATAGCAGAAATATTAGCGCGATGAGAAAAAAGATCCTTACGTTATAATCTGATAAGATACGGATGCCTTTCATCAGGCCACTTGCAGCAGAAATGATGAATGTTATGACAATCGTACTTCCTATTATCCCCATAACCCACTGATTTCTGGAGATATCAAAGAGATTGCTTAAACCACCTGCTAAGGTTAATATTCCAGCGCCCAATGAAGCTGACATTCCTGCTATCAGTGCATAAAGGCAAATAATATCTGTTGCTGTTCCAATAGGCCCTTGGGCATATTTTCCAAATATGGGGTAGACCAATGACCCCACCTGGAAAGGTTGCTTAAGATTATAGTAGGAGATAGCGAATACCAAACCGGCAATTGTATATATCCCATAGGGAGTTATTGTCCAGTGCATGAGCATGGCGGACATCGCAAAATTCCTGGCTTCCTTACTTCCAGCAACCAAATTCAATGCTTCAGGGGGATTATTGAGGTGCATTAGGGGCTCAGCAGTACCCCAAAACAGCAAGCCGGTAGCAATTGTAGTACAAATGGTTATTGAAAACCATTTCCACTTTGTCAATATGGGTTTTGCATTTTTACCACCAATTTTTATGCTGGAGATGGGTGAAAAATAGATGATGCCCAATAGGAGTAAAACGAGGACGGCACTCCAACTAAAGAGCCAGCTAAAATGTGTCAGAATCCAGGAATTGATGGATTGCATGAATGCAAGAAACTGGGTCTTTCTGGAAATGCTAAAAAGAATCGTTAAGGAGAGTAATACAAACGGAGGCCAAAATTTAATATGATGAAGTCTGTTTAATAAATACATGGCTTTCTTAATACTGCACTGAGGTTCGTTCCAACATGTTTTTGAGAGCTATATGGTCCAGGTAAGCTGTTTAAAGTTTTGAATTTTGAAAAATACAGGAATGATTTTCTGCAGAAGTTAACTTATGTATCCTTGTGAGGATAAGTATAGTTCTCGTCGTATATAGTATAGTCCGGTACATCTGTTTTAAAAAGTACAGAATTCAATGTTCATTTTATGTTTGTCCAAATTAACCCGATACCTTAAAAGTATGGATTCAAAATTATTTCTGTTGATCATTCTGGATATAAATAGTAAAAAATGATTTATATATTTGACCTATGTCAAAGAACCGATTTTCTGAGGACCTAGCTGCAATATTTGTAGGATCTATCATTCTTATTGTTTCCTTAATCACATTTGTCTTGATTCCAAGTGTTTCAACAACAGGTGCTGAAACGATACTTTCTACTTTCCTGAATCAATCAGTCACTAAGTTGACCAGTTGGGATATGAATCCTTTAAACACTTTTTATGGTAAAGGGAAGACCATAACGGATTACCTGTTAAGCCTTGGTTCATTATTCTTAGTCCTTGCAGTTCTTTTTGGTACGATGGTAAAGTTATTAGGAGAATCAGCTAGCAAGTTTATTAAGGGGTTCCTACTTGTGTTTTTAGTGGGTCTAATTGCCTATGTTTTGGCTGCGCAAATCCATTTTAAAGCTATCGGTCTTGGGTATGCACTTTGGGCCATTGTCTTGGGAATGGTAATTAGTAATTCTTTTGGGATACCGGATTGGTTGAGAGGTGCATTAAAACATGAATTGTTTATAAAAGCAGGTTTAGTCTTATTGGGAGCGGAGGTGCTTTTTGGGAAGATTTTGGCAATAGGAGTTCCAGGGCTATTTGTTGCATGGGTGGTTACCCCAATTGTTTTGGTTTCAACCTTCTGGTTTGGGCAGCGTATTTTAAAAATTTCGTCTAAAACTTTGAATATTACCATTAGTGCAGACATGTCGGTGTGTGGGGTTTCTGCAGCCATTGCAACCGCTGCAGCCTGTAAGGCAAAAAAGGAGGAACTAACAACTGCTATTGGTCTTTCTATGGTTTTTACCTCAGTGATGATGGTGGCCTTGCCAGCCTTTATCAAAGCCGTTGGAATGCCTGAGGTCCTGGGTGGAGCCTGGTTAGGCGGAACAATTGACGCCACAGGTGCTGTAGTTGCCGCTGGAGCATTTCTTGGCGACAAGGCATTGAATGTAGCGGCTACCATCAAAATGATTCAAAACATACTAATTGGAGTAATTGCATTTGCTATTGCTGTATATTGGACTGCTCGTGTGGATCAGACACCAGGCAAGACTGTTTCAGCCAGTGAGATATGGCTTAGGTTTCCAAAGTTCATATTAGGGTTTGTTGGTGCCTCATTGCTTTTTTCATTCTTACATCAATATTTACAAGCAGATGTAGCTTCAGAGTTGATTGAAAAGGGCGTCTATAGTTATACAAAAAACATGAGAGGATGGCTTTTCTGTCTGGCCTTTACAAGTATTGGCCTTTCTACAAATTTTAAAGAACTCAGGGCTCAGTTTTCAGGTGGAAAACCATTGATTTTGTATGTGTGTGGTCAACTACTGAATTTGATCTTGACACTCTTTATGGCTTGGCTTATGTTTTATGTTGTGTTTCCAGAAATCACTTCTGCGATATGATCAGGGGATTTAAGCAAGTAGCTATGCTAATCGCATTGATCTTTGTTGCAAGAATTTTTGCGCTATGGGTTACTGTCCATTCATCACACCTCCATCAGGTGGTGGAGCGGGAATTTGACCCTGCTATCATGTTTTATACTGAAAGTGATGATGTCTTAAAAGCTGAGAAGCAGGTTAATCGGCAAATTAAAGAAATTAAGCCACCATCTTGATGGCTTTTTCAAGTGAGGTCTCAAGTGTTTCTAACGTAGCATACCCGTTACTCAGCAAATAATATTTTTGTCCGGAACGATAGACCACAGTCGGGAATCCCTGAACCCCTGACTCTTTGACCCAGGCAAATTCTTCCTGAACATTCTGTTTAATTTCATTTGAGTGAAAGCGCTCCATAAATAATTTTTCATCCAGACCATGTTTGATGGCTAAATCCTTATACAGAGATTCATCGTTGTAGTCTTTCCCATCCTTAAAATGCGCCTTTTGCAATGAATTGGCATATGCTATTCCTTTTTCAGGGATAAAAGTCCTGAAAGTGATCAGTGCTCTGCAGGGAGGTTCTGAATCAGTTAACGCTGTGCCATTTTCTAAAAAAGTTTGCTTATAGGATTCTCCAAAAGTTACACCGGTAGTAATTTCAAGTTTTTCATGAGCGCCTTTGATATAGTCTGCTATTTTAGCGTACGGGGCAACTCTTTCGCCTGTTACCATTCCACCTGCGACCGCAACAAATTCATAATTTGAAGCATGTTTTTTGCTGAATTCCAGCATATTATCGCTAAAACCGTAGCACCACCCACAAAGCGGGTCGAAAATATAGAGAATCTGATTCACTGAACAATATTATTAATTTCTGAATAAAGTTAGAATTCTCCAGCTAGTAAAATAGTTCCCTGAAGAAGAATTTTAGGGGATTTAAATTTTTGAGAACTGTCTGGAAACTAAGATGTTAGAGTCAGAATCTTTTGATAATTTTACATGGACTAAGTATACGGAAAATAAAAACATGGATCGTAGTATTATCTCAGCACTTGAGAAGGTGAGTGAAGGCGATAAGGAGTTTATGAGAGAACTATCAGCTGCTTTTGTTAATAATTTTAAAGAATTTTCAACTGGAATTAATGTTGCTATAGATGAAAAAAATCTTTCTACATTCAAATTAATTGTTCATAAGATCAAGCCATCATTTTTAACAATTGGACTCAACAAAAAATTTGAAGAACTAGAAACATTTGGTAAAAGCCTGGATCTTAAGTCAGCTTCAGAAATTGAAGAGTTTAAATCCTGGGTAGCAAGCATAACAAAGGAAACAATAGATACACTGTCTGGCTTATAGACTGGAGCGTAAATCCAGGAGTTTGTCAAGCGTAAGTATTTCTTTATCTAAAATAGTAGAGTCAGCACCTATTTCTATGGCGTTGTATTTCCAACCATCATGATATTGTGAAGGCTCAATATTTTTAATTGGTATGCCTTGCTTGATCAATGTATAGGCAACGATCAGGAGGTCTTCCTTTTTTATGCTATCGCCATAAAAAATTGAATTTGACTCATATGAGGTCATTTGTTTGTCGACAGGTCGTTCGTGAATATAAAACCCTAAATCCCTAAGCGCATAAACTCTATTGCCATCAGGTGGATGCACGTAGTATCTGATAATTATATCAGTGCGGGGTTTATCAGGTTTTAATTGATTTAATATAGTTGTTTGATACTTGACATTTAATGAGTCAAAAAAATCTCCAGCAGATTGAATATTGTTGATTTCTGGAGTTTTTTCTGATTCTTTAACTGGCTCAGAACTGCTCTCTGGTTTATCCGAAGGGGTAACAGCAGAAATTGAATGTCCCGGAGGCGTATCTGGGACTTCCCCATGAGCTTCTGGAGTGTAACTTGGGAATATAAATTCAAGAACAAATAGTAGGCCAAATAAAGCTGCCAGAATTAGTAAATATTCCCAATGAAAGCGTGTGTCTTGGCTCATTTAAGTTATCTGATATGATCATTAAATTTAGAGAATTCTAATGAAATGGCATAAAAAAAGGGGAACTGTTGGTATATAACGATCCCCTTTTTTTCTAAAGGCACTTCCTCTTAGCTACTAATTGCTTACCGCTTTAGCTTCTTTTTTAGACTTTCTTCCATAAAGATCAACAACTACCGGGGTAGCGATGAAAATAGATGAATAGGTACCAACGATAATCCCGACCAAGAGGGCGAAAGAAAATCCTTTAAGCACGGCACCTCCAAAAAGGAAAAGTATAATGACTACGATAAGTGTTGTCATAGAGGTAATCATTGTTCGGCTAATGGTTGCATTCAAAGATTCATTGAAAACTTTCATCATTTCAGATCCCGACTTAATCCCTAAGTTTTCTCTGATTCTATCAAATACAACTACAGTATCATTGATTGAATATCCAATAATGGTAAGAATAGCAGCTACAAAAACCTGATCAATTTCATAGATTACTCCAAACAAACTAACAATCGAAAATGCTGAGATAACGAACAAGGTATCATGGAACAATGCCACGATGGCACCAAGCCCAAATTGCCATTTTCTAAATCTGATCAGGATATATATGAAAATGCATATTAATGCAAATATTGCCGATTTGTAAGATGAGTTTTTAATATCATCCGCGATAGTTGCACCAACTTTGGAAGAACTGGAAATAATAAATTCACTGGTGCCTGGTTCCCCGTCAGATAAGTTATACTTCAAGTTTGTTGTTTGAGTAACTCCCTCAATTAACGCTTCTTTTACTTTGATATCTGCATCATCAGAGACATCATCGATGAGATAACTGGTAGTGATCTTCACAATATTATCTGCTCCGAAAGTTTTTACTTCGGTACCCTGATTATCAAAATAATCTGTAAGACCTATTTTCAATTCTGTTGGAGGAACAGCATCATGGAATGACACCACATAAGACCTACCACCTTTAAAATCAACCCCAAGAGTCAACCCTTTGGTGATAAGAGCGCCCATTCCGACAGTAATAAAAATCAAACTAAAAGCATATGCTTTTTTTCTGTTTGAAAGGAAGTTGATATTAAGATTTGAAAGGAGGTTTGAGGAAAATGGATTGGAGAATGAGATGTTAGTTTGATCTCCTTTTTTCCTTGACATCCATTCAACAATTACTCTGGTAATAAATACAGCACTAAAGAATGAACAACCAATACCGATCATCAAAGTTATGGCGAACCCTTTTACAGGCCCCTGCCCTAAAGTATATAGGATCAGCCCTACAATGAAGGTAGTTACATTCGCATCAATAATTGAGCTATATGCTTTACTGTAACCACTGGAAATCGCTTGTTTAATCCCTGAGCCATTTCTAAGTTCCTCCTTTATTCGTTCAAAGATCAAAACGTTTGCATCAATAGACATACCAATGGTCAATACGATACCGGCAATACCAGGAAGAGTCAGTGAAGCACTTAACTGTGCAAGAATTCCCAGTATAAAAAATACGTTGAAAAACAGAGCGACATTCGCGATTAGGCCTCCCTTGGCATAATAGGCAATCATGAAGAGGATCACAATGGCCAGACCGGCAATGATCGATGTCATTCCCTGGTTACGGGCTACTTCGCCTAATGTTGGACCGATGACCACATCTTCAACAATTGTGGTAGGTGCTGGTAGCGCACCCGCTTTTAGGATATTTGCCAGATCCTTTGCTTCATCAAGGGTGAAATTACCGGTAATGGATGTGTTACCATTAGGAATTTCTCCCTGAACATTTGGGGCAGAGTAAACATAGTTATCAAGTACAATAGCGATACGACGGCCTACATTGGCGGCAGTAAACTTCCGCCATTCTTTTGCTCCTGTGGCATTCATTTGCATTGAGATCGCTGGTCTGCTTCTTTCGTCAAGATCTTGCCTTGCATCTGTAATAACCTCTCCTGTCAATGGCGCTTTTCCTGTTCGTGAGGTTTTTATTGCATGTAGTGCAATTACTTCTATGTCGTTGGCACCTTCAGTTTTAAGTGGCTTTACTTCCCATAAAAATTTGACTGTATTTGGGATTAATTCCTGAACACCATCTCTTTTCAGGATTCGGTTAATTTGAGAAGTATCTTTTAACTGATAATACAGCCCACCATATTGTTGCTGCCATAAGGTGAGCAAAGGTGATTGCTGATTGTTAAATAATGAATCTGCGGCCTGAGTTGAATTGGCGCTGTCTGCAGCTGTTGAAAGTTGAGTGCTATCACCACCATCAGTCAGCAGGCTGGATAGATCATCATTTGATGTGCTTGTATTGGTTTCTGAAGCCAAAGTATCTTGCTGTAATTTGTTTTGGTTAACAACATACTGATCAATACTTTGTAAAATGCCACCCACTTCATTCAACTCATAAACCTCCCAGAATTCAAGTTTCGCAACTCCTTGCAGCAGGTTTCTAACTCTTTCAGGATTATCCACTCCGGGTAGTTCAATTTGAATTCTTCCAGTACCCTGAAGTCTTTGAATGTTTGGTTGAGAGGTTCCAAATCGGTCAATACGTGTCCTTAGGATATTAAAGGACCGATCTATCGCACTCTCAACTTCTAACCGGATGATTTCAAGTATTTCATCATCTGTAGAGTTCAGGCTAATCCTTCCTCTGTTTGAAGCATTTGAAAAAACATAAGCCAATGACTTATCTGGAGCTTTTTCCTTAAATAATCGATAGAATTCATCCACGTAGCTGACCTGCGTACCCTGAATGTTCTTTTTTGCCTCAACCAATGACTCATTGAAGTCCTCATCTCCATTGTTTCCACTTAAGCCTTTAAGAATATCTACAGGTGAAACTTCCAGAGTTATGTGCATACCGCCTTGCAAATCAAGACCGAGGTTAAGTTCAGTTTCCTTTACATCCTGATAGGTATAGTCTAAGCCTAAAAAATTGTAAACGGGTTCGTTCCATACAGAATCCAGGTATGATTGCTTTTTGGAAAAATCCACGTTGCCTAACTCATCAGTCGAAGATTGAGTAGCTTTTTCCTGAATGGACTGGGCAACGAAAGTAAATGAGAGATAATATATACAAAGTAGTGAGATGACAATCGTCAGGAACACTACGAATCCTTTATTTTTCATGTTTTTTGAATTAGTGATATAATAGTAGAATTTAGAATCAGGTGAGTAGAATCACCGAGTCCAAATGCTACGGCGCATTAGGGGATATGATCCTGCGAAGAAGAATCTTCAAGACTTTTTGCTGGCTTTTGATGAAGTCAGCTAATAAGGGTTTTGGTGAATATTGTCCTTCTTTTTCTGGAATGATATTGAGTAGAAACAATTCCGGATCAATTTGAAATTCCAGTGAAAAAGGAAGAGCGATTACCGATTTGGATACCACTGAAGTATCCTCCTGATTTTCCTGATCATCTCTTTGAGAAGTTGTCTCTTCTTTTTCTATAAGATGAAACTCATCTACAGGCAAAGTCTCAAGGGCGATCACAGAAACAATCAGTCCGATGATGATAATCAAAAAGGAAGTTTTATTAAACTTTTTCACAGGGCCACAAAAGTACAGAATATGCTTTAAAATAATCAATTTTCTTTCAGGTGAAATTTAATATGACTTTTGAGCAAATCAAGTGCAGAAGTGAAGTCGTTAAAATTTGGGATAATAATGTCTGCATTTTGCTTTAAAGGGGCAATAAACTGGTTATATGCGGGTATTACATGATGCTTAAATCGGTAAAGCACATCATCCATGTCATATCCTCTTTCCTGGGCATCCCTGACTATTCTCCTTGAAAGCATAAGATAGTCCGGTGCTTCCATGAAAAGCCTCAGATTTAGAAGACTATTAATTTGATTAAAGTAAAAGCAAAAAATACCCTCTATTATTAACACTTAGCCTCGCAAGACTCCTGCTTTCCTTGAAATCCGGTAGACAAGATCAACTACGTACAAGTAATAATCCATAAGCGACTCCCTTCACTAGTTTCTCATCCAGTCCCTAGACCCACTAATATTATCCTACATCCCCAGAGAAACCCCCACCTCTCCACATTTCTCTACCCCATGAATTCGGTTGGTTTTTTGACCAATACGCTTATAATTAATTAATCACCCAGATAACACCGCCAACACACATCACCTGACGGATTCACTAGCTGTTTCAACCAAACATGTCCTTCAACTGCAACAGGCACCCCCCCGGCCCCCCCCGCCCACACCCACCCAGCCCCCAACACACCTGTTTTTTTTGAACCAACCACCCCACACCGATACCCCCACATATCCCATGACTAACGCCCAGCAATGCGACGAAGATAAGAGTGGGCTAAAAAATTTGTTCACAAAGCCCCAGACCCACCCCCACCCCAAAGACCCATTCACCAACACTATACCCTCTCAGCGACCCCCACTTCCGAAAAGGCCTAACCTCAAACCACCCCAGCCCCCCACCCCCAACCCCCCGGATCCTTTTAACTCGCTAAAGACTAATCCTCCTCACCAACACCTTCAAACTCTTACACCCTCACATCTAAAACACCCCCAACCCACCCTCCCCTCACATCACACTCATCCAACAAAAAACCACAAAAACCATCTCCTCTCATTCCAACCTTCCTCCACACCTCCACCCAAACACCCCCCTTTACACCCCATATCTCATCACACCTCCTCACTACTCACACAATAAATCATATCTAACACACCTTTTCCCCCATCTATCCTCTTAAACATACCATCCCCCAATCTTCCCACCAACCCAACCTTCCACCTAAACAATCAAACCCTCCCCTCCTCATAAACAACATACTATTTCACCCTACCTCTTCCTATTAAACCACAACAATCCCCTTCCACTGATAATAACCTCTACTCATTACACTTGCTCCATCCTATCACCTCTAATAAGCACATCAACCCCATAACAACCCAACAGAACCCCCTAAACCTTTCCTCCACTCAAGACCACAACCACTCCCTCAACCATCCACACCCTCTTCCAGAGCCTCCTTGCTGTGCGAGGCAGTATCAGGAGAGAATGACCACCCAGTTAAAACGTGTACGAATGTAAATACCAGTGGTTTATAAATACTGGTTTCAGCAAAAAGATCATTTTCAATAGCAACGCTCTCAATTGAGGTATTCACGACTTCACCACTGCTTAAACGTACCACATAATCGCAGAACACAATATCTCCTAAGCTAATCTCTTTACCTGTTCCTTGCTCAAGAATGGTATATTGAATAGGATATGTTACCGAGTCTTCAACAAATGTTAAACCCTCATCCTTTCTATATTCTTCGATTATGCCCAGGTCAATCTCTAGTTGTTCGTTGGCAGTTTGATTTTGAACAATATTTATCTCACCACAATCCACCATGAGGAGGACCAACAAAAAACCAACAACACAAAATCCTGTTCTTATCATAAATTTTATTCCTTTACTTACGCAAAAATAATACTTAAAAAGATGAATTAGGAAATTGACTGAATTTCAATAAGTCTTTTGAATTTGGCAACAGTCTCATCCAAAGAATCAGTAGAATGACCACCAGCAGCATTCTTATGTCCTCCGCCATCAAAATGTTTTGCCGCGAAAGCATTTACCGCCCGATTTCCCAACGACCTGAACGAGAGTCTAACCTCTTCATTTTTCTCCATGATGATTGCTGCGAGTTCAACATCTTTTATTGAAAGCGCATAATTGACCAGTCCTTCTGTATCTCCTGATTTCAGATGAAATCGTTCATGCTCTTCAGCTGTAATAACGAAGTAAGCAGCCTTTACCTTATCAAGTACAACTAATTTTTCCATTAGGGCATACCCAATAAATCGTAGCCGGTTTAGTGAGTTTGTATCATAAATACTTCTACTAACTTTATTGATGTTGGCACCGGAATCCATCAATGAAGCTACTACACGATGCGTTTTTGCGCCCGTAGATGGATGTTTAAATGATCCGGTATCGGTCATAATCCCAGCATACAAGCACTCTGCAATGTCAGCATCTATTTCAGCTGCTCCACCTAGTTCTTCGATGAAGTCAAATACAAGCTCTGCAGTTGCTGAAGACTTGGTATCCCAAAGTGAATAGTTAGCAAAGTCCTCAGGATCTAAATGATGATCTATCAGGATTTTTATGGCAGGGGAAGCTTTGACAAGAGGCCCCAGGTTATTGATTCGTTTCAGTCCTGAAAAGTCAAGGCAGAAAATTACATCCGCATTTAAAATTTTGTTTGAAATTTCGCTGAATGTAGTGTCTTGATTGACAATCACCTGATCATTTCCTTTCATCCAGTTGAGAAACTCTGGGTATGCAGTTGGCGTAACTACGCTGACCGTATGACCATGCTTTTTTAAGTATTGGGATAGACCCAGCGAGGATCCAAGGGCATCACCATCAGGGCTCGCATGTGTAGTGATTACAATATCCTTAGGGGAAGACAATAATGCCTTGATAGCCTGAATGTCCTTCATTATTGTTATTTCTGCTGACTGACTAAGTGGTCGAGCCGCATATGAACGGCAAAGCTGGGGATAAAACAATTAAATACAAAATTGAGTATCTCTTAATGGTTGTGTTATTTTTGCTGCCATTCAAATCCAAATAAAGAAAAATATGGCAGGGAAAATCACCTTTACGATGATAAAACCAGATGCTTTTGCAGATGGGAATAGTGGTTCAATCATAAAAATGATCGAGGCAGCAGGCTTTCAGCTTAAAGCAATGAAGTTGACCAGGCTTTCAGAAAAAAAAGCATCTCAGTTTTATGCAGTTCATAAGGAAAGACCATTTTTCAAGGACTTGGTTAAATACATGTCATCAGGCCCAATCATCGCCTTAGTCCTCGAGAAAAGTAATGCAGTGGAGGATTTTAGAAAATTTATTGGTGCAACTAATCCCGCGGAAGCAGCTGAAGGTACCGTGAGGAAGCTTTTTGCCAAATCGATTGAAGCCAATGCGATCCACGGGTCTGACTCTGATGAGAACGCGGAAATTGAATCTTCTTTCTTTTTTTCTAAACTGGAGGTTTTCGATAAAGATTAATTAGTGACTGCAGACTCAGTCAAATCCTCAATCCAAAAGTTATTGAACCCTTCACCCAGGTGGAGGGTGATTAACCTTAGTTGAAGTAATTCAAGGATTGCAAGGAAATTAAAAATGGTCACAATTTTTTCTGGTTTTTCTGCAAGCAGCTCGGTGAAGGATAGCCGCCCTTTTATTTGCCCTTTCAACCTTTGAAGGATGTAATTTTTCTGATTGCTGATCGTATAAGGAAACTGAACTACCTGATGAACAGGTTTGCTTTGCTCTACTTCAAAACGTTTGATTACTTTTTGATAGACCTTCATCATCTTATAAAGATCAAGGTCCTGAAGTTCAGCCTCTACATCAATGGTACCAGAAAGTTTTTTGATTTCACTGATTAAGTTTCCTCTTTTCTCTCTGTTGAGTCGATCTAGTTCAAGGTTAGCCAGTTCACTGATAACAGACTTGTACTTTTTATATTCAAGTAGATGCTTGACTAACTCTTCTCTGGGATCCAATTCATTCCCATCCTCATCCAAAACAGGGCGGGGGAGCAACATTTTAGCTTTGATTCGCATAAGAGTTGCTGCAACCAGTATAAACTCACTTGCCACCTCTACATTCAATACTTTTAATTGGTGAATATAATTGAGGAAATCTTCAGTAATGCGTGATATAGGGATGTCATATACATCAAGTTCATCGCGCTCAATGAAGAATAGCAACAGGTCAAACGGCCCTTCAAATAAGGGAAGTTTGATCTCAAATTTTTCTGATGTGGTGGTTTCTGACACTGAATCCAAAGCTAGGAAAAAACTTTGGAGAAATTTAAAATCATTTACATTTACAATGTAATAAAGATTAAATTTCGCTTAAAATTAAAACCTTTGGTCTAGCAGAAAGTTGATAGAGCATCCAAAGACAAATTTATATGGATATCAAGCCCGGTAAGCTGCTCTCACAAATTGATTCTCCGGAGGATCTCAAGAAAATTGATGAAAGTGATCTCGTTCAGGTATGCGAAGACCTGAGAGAATATATCATTGATCATGTCTCGGTTTTTGGGGGACATTTTGGCGCAAGCCTGGGAGTAATTGAGCTCACTGTTGCACTACATTATGTTTTCAATACTCCTCATGATCAGATTGTATGGGATGTAGGCCATCAAGCCTATGGTCATAAAATTCTCACAGGAAGGAAAAAGAATTTCTCGACCAACAGGTTATTTAATGGACTCTCCGGGTTTCCAAAAAGATCAGAGAGTGAATATGATTCATTTGGTGTAGGTCATTCTTCAACTTCAATTTCCGCTGCTCTGGGAATGGCTTTTGCATCCGATAATCAAAAATTGAATAAGCAACACATCGCAGTTATTGGAGATGGTGCAATGACAGGAGGAATGGCCTTTGAAGCCATGAATCATGCAGGAGATTCAAATAAAGACATTATTATCATTCTGAATGATAACTGCATGTCCATAGACCCAAATGTGGGTGCATTAAAGGATTATCTGACTGACATTACTACATCAAGAACCTACAATAAATTGAGAGATGATGTTTGGAAGATTTTAGGCAAAGTCAGCAAGTTTGGACCTAATGCTCAAGAGATCGTTGGTAACATCGAGTCCAGTTTAAAATCTTTCCTACTTAAACAAAGTAATCTTTTTGAATCATTCAATTTGAGGTACTTTGGTCCAGTGGATGGACATGATGTAAATCATCTTGTGCATGTCTTAAATGATCTAAAAGACATCAAAGGCCCTAAAATATTGCACTGTGTTACAGTGAAGGGTAAAGGATATCACGTGGCAGAGAAAGATCAAACAAAGTGGCATGCTCCTGGAAAATTTGATAAAATAACTGGGGAAATTCATAAGAAGATCGAAGATCATCCTAAACCCCCTAAATATCAGGATGTTTTTGGAGAGACCATATTGGAACTTGCCAGAGCAAATGACAAAATTATGGGAGTTACCCCTGCAATGCCCTCTGGTTCTTCCTTAAATATCATGATGAAAGAAATGCCTGATCGGGCATTTGATGTAGGTATTGCAGAGCAACATGCGGTTACCTTCTCTGCAGGAATAGCTACTCAGGGATTAACACCTTTCTGTAATATCTACAGCACATTCATGCAGCGGGCGTATGATCAGGTAATTCATGATGTATGCATACAAAAGCTTCCCGTTATTTTTTGTTTGGACCGGGCAGGATTGGTAGGAGCTGATGGACCTACACATCATGGAGCGTATGACATTGCTTACATGAGATGTTTACCACATATGGTTGTGTCCTCACCAATGAATGAAATTGAATTACGAAACCTCATGTACACGGCATCCAGATACAAGGAAGGCCCCTTTACAATTAGGTATCCAAGGGGTAACGGAGAAATCGTTGATTGGAGGCAACCTTTTGAAGAGTTGCCTATTGGAAAGGGCCGATTGATGAAAGAAGGAAAAGACCTCGCTATTCTAACAATTGGTCCTATCGGCAACTATGCTGTTGGAGCTAGTGCAAGACTTGATGGTGAAGGAATTGATGCAGCACATTATGACATGAGGTATGTAAAGCCAATAGATTCAGATATGCTTCACCAGGTTTTCAAACAGCATAAAAGGGTTATTACCGTAGAGGATGGGACCCTTGTTGGAGGCTTCGGATCAGCTGTTTTGGAGTTTATGAGTGACAACCATTATAATGCTCAGGTTGTTAGGTTAGGCATACCAGATGAAATTGTAGAGCACGGGGAACAACGTGAACTTCATAAGGAATGTAATTATGACGAAGAGGCCATCTATCAATCGGCACTCAAAATGATGGAAGTTAATCGTCTGTTGGTAGATTAATTCTCTTTATTCATACACTTTTGATTAGCTGGTTTATTGGAAAAGTTTAATTATTTATAAAAATATAACAATAAATCGGTTACAATAGGGTTTAATAGGGTATATATAGTTGATTATGCCTGAATTATAAGACCTATGTCCAAATCCCAATCTGAGTTACTATTCGATGAATATCTATCATTCCGGAAAATAGATATTACACTTGATCAATTTTTATACCTGCTTAATTTGTATCCGTCTCTACTGGTTTGCCTGAGTGATGGAGTATTAGATAAGGAGGAATGGGAGAGTATTCTAAGAGCCGCAAAAAGTTTGGCGGTGTCAGCAGAAACTAACGAGGAACAAAAAAGGCTTGAAAAACTATTTCAATCTGAATTCAAATATTTACTTGATAATATTGAAAGATGGCAAAAGAAGTTTCTGAATGCGTTGGAAAACCACGTTGCTGAGCGCAAACAGGATAAAGAGTTTGTGCTGGAATCCATGTACTTGTTTGCAAATTCAGCCAATGGGATATCGGAGGCAGAGAAAAGCAAAATCCAGATGCTTAGTGATCGCTTGTCTTTAACTTTTTAAAGGTATTTATAAGTAATTTGAGGTCAACAGATTTGGGATCAAAATCTCTTCCCAAAGTTTCTATGGCTTTCAATTGGAGTTTTCCTGTTTCCAATGCCTCATGATAGGGTAAGTCTGAAAATGTAACCATCGAATACAAAGGCACCCATTCACTCGGAAAAGCCTTGTGCATGATGGCTTCTAGTTCTTTTCTTTTTAAAAACAACTCATCGATGACGTGATCTCTCATCTCGATAAAGTTTTCAAGTGCTAACTGGGCAATTGCATCCGCGTCAGGTTTCCGAGTCTTCTGAAATTGATTTAGTGTCACATCCCAATTGTATTGATTTGTCTCGAGGGTCTCCAGGAGTATTCTACAATCTTCAAAACCAGCATTCATTCCCTGACCATAGAAGGGGACAATTGAATGTGCCGCATCGCCAATCAGTAAACTTTTTTCATGTACCCAGGGATATGCTTTTATGGTGCCAAGTGAGGAAGTTGGGTTTTCTAGAAACTGCTGCAAATAGTTGGGGATCAAGGAGATAATTTCTGGAAAATGATTACGAAAGAAACTTCCTATCGCATCAGATGAGTTTAGCTGATCAAATGAGGGTGCTCCTTGATTATCCAGAAATAGTGTACAGGTAAATGTTTTATCCAGATTAGGCAGGGCAATCAACATAAAGCTTTTTCTAGGCCATATATGTAAGGAGTTAGGGTCAATAGCAAATTCATTATTTATTGATGGGATGGTCAATTCTTTGTATCCGTGGGTAAGTATTTTTTCTTCAGATTTGTGCTTGTCATTGTTTTTGATCATTGCCCTACGAAGCACACTAAATGCACCATCTGCTCCAATCAGATAATCAAAATCATGATTGACTCCGGAATCAAGTTTAATCACACCCCTTATTGTATCTACCGCTTCTATCAGTGTTTCAAAATGAAGATTGACAGTTGATTTTGCTGCATGTTCGATCAATGCCGAGTTTAGTTGATATCTGGAAATAGAATTTATGTGTTGATCACTGGTGCCATAGGAATGGAAAGATAAACCCTGGTCTGTGTGGATGGATCTTCCAAACATTGGAATAAGAAGGGGTTTTATCTGATCAAAAATACCAGCCATTTTTAAAGTTCTAATGCCACGGTGACTTAGTGCCAAGTTGATAGATCTACCCTCCGGTCTGCTGTATGTCCGAGGATCAGATCGCTTTTCAAAGACGGACACATTGAACCCTTTTTTTGAAAGCAGGATACTTAATAAAGTGCCGACCAGTCCGGCTCCCAGGATGCCAATTTTTTCTTTCCTCATTCCTTCAGTATAGCAGTGATTATGGAGACAAAGTTCCAAACATCGGTGAAGGTATTATATAAGGGTACCGGAGCTACTCGAATTACATCTGGTTCTCTATAATCCAGAATTATCCCACGCTGGGTTAATTTACCGATCAGTTCGTGGCTGACTTTTTGAATCTTCAATGATAACTGAGCCCCACGTGCTTCCGGGTTAGTAGGAGTGATAATCTCAACTTGATCAGAAATGACCGGGGTATTTAGCAATAGATATTCCAGATACCCGGTCAGTAATTTGCTTTTCTCCCGTAGCACCTGAATGTTTGCCTCCTCCAAAATTTCCAGGGAGGCCAGGTTAGCCGCTGATGAAAGGATATTTGGGTTGCTTAGTTGCCAGGCATCTACCCCTTCAGCTGGAGACCAATGGTTATCCATTTTAAACCTTGTTTGTCGGTCGTGACCCCACCATCCTTTTAAGTGCTGTTTTCTATTAGGAGTTAAATGCTTTTCGTGGACAAATATTCCGGAAATACCTCCGGGACCAGAGTTTAAATATTTATAGCTGCACCACGTAGCAAAATCTACCATGGATTCATGCATAGTTAGTGGGACATTACCTATTGCATGTGCTAAATCAAAACCAATAATAGCACCCACCTTGTGCGCCGCCAATGCAATATCAGTTATGTTAAAAAATTGTCCGGTATAATACTGTATTCCGGGGAGTAGGACCAAAGCCAATTCATGCTGATGGCTTTCGATTATCTGTATGATATGCTCCGTAGAATAATTGTTTCCCTGATCGGGTTCAATCTCTATGAGCTCATCTTTTCCGTACCCATGAATCTGTAACTGAGATAATATGGCATAGTGATCTGATGGAAATGCCATTTTTTCTATTAGTATTTTCCTTCGATTACCTTCTGGCAGATAAAATGAATTCAATAGGATATGCAGATTCTCCGTAAGACTTCCCATATTAACCACTTCATCCGGTCCGGAGCCGATCAAATGGGAGAGACCTTTTTTTGCGTACAGGTGATAATCTGCCCAAGGTCTTATTCCTTTAAAATGTCCTTCTACCGCTAGTTCCTCCCATTTATTGAGTTCTTCTTCAACAAAACCTCTGGTGGATTTGGGCTGAAGGCCTAAAGAGTTTCCGCACAGATAGATGACTTCTTTTCCATCCTTTTTAGGAATGAGAAATCGAGACCGAAAAGCGGCTAATGGATCATCTCTATCAAACTTTTCAGCGAGTGCATATTCAAGGTTAAATTTCATTCTTCCACAAACCTCGGATCTGCATCCATCTTTGTACCACAGCTCTTACAAGTTCTCAGTTCATCTGATCCGTAGAAAATTTTAAATCTTGGCAAAAAGTCTTTTTCGATGTTGTTTAACTTAAAATATGTCTCATGCAATAAATGGTTGCAATTATCACAATACCACTGCAATCCATCGGTATGCTCTTCGGTTCTTTTTCTTTCGACAACCAATCCAACTGATCCCTCGCTCCTAATAGGACTGTGAGGCACTTTCGCTGGTAGCAGAAACATTTCTCCTGCTTCAATAGGAATATCAACAGCCTTGCCATCTTCTTGTATCTTTACATGGATCGTGCCTTCTAGTTGGTAAAATAGCTCTTCCGTATCATTAAAATGGTAGTCTTTTCGGGCATTAGGTCCACCTACGATCATTACGATATAGTCACCTGCATCTGCATACAGGTTTTTGTTTCCAACAGGAGGTTTTAAAAGATCTCTATTTTCTTCTATCCATTTCTGTAAATTAAATGGTCTCTTAATACCCATATTTTTTGATTGATTAATGTTTAATTTTCAAAGTGTAAAAGTTAGAAAGAATTTATGAATTTAGATTTAACATCAAAGACCGCATTGGTTTGCGGAAGTAGTCAGGGAATCGGTAAGGGCATTGCACTTGCATTGGCTCATTTAGGTGCCAAAGTTACGTTGGTAGCGCGAAACAAAAAGGCACTTGATGAAGTAAAGGAGGAGTTGGATGGAAACAAACATGCTGTGTTTCCATGTGACTTACAGAAGAAAGAGGATATCAAGACCCTCGCCAGTCATATTAGTTCGCAAGCCTATGATATTGTTATTAATAATACAGGTGGACCCGCTCCAGGCGAGATCGTGGATGCTGAGATAGGGGATTTTCAAAAAGCCATAGAAATGCATTTGTATGCTAGTCATCAAATCATGCAAAGCGCACTTCCTGCCATGAAAGAAAAGCAATATGGGAGATTCATCAATATTATTTCGACGTCCGTTAAAATTCCCATTAAGGGGCTGGGAGTAAGTAATACGATTCGTGGAGCCATGGCTTCATGGTCTAAGACCTTGTCTCTAGAAGTGGGGCCGTTTGGAATTACCGTCAATAATGTATTGCCTGGATTTATAGATACAAAAAGATTGCATGGACTAATTTCATCCATTGCTGAAAAAAGCGGTCAGACCAAAGAGGCAGTTAGCAAGGGAATGATTGATACCATACCAGCCGGAAGGTTTGGACAACCGGAGGAGATTGGAAATCTTGTTGGTTTTTTGGCTTCACCAGCTGGCGCCTATATCAATGGCGTTAATATTCCAGTTGATGGAGGACGAACGGGATCTATGTAAAACAAAAAAAGCCCGAAAGAAATTTCGGGCGCTATATTTTCAAGGATGGGTAAGCTTACACAGCAGATTGTTCTGGCTTAAGCTTAGAAATCTTAAAGGATTTTCTTTCTTTATGTCCACAGTATCCGCATACGTAATATTTCATCAACTCACCGTCATCAGTAACTGTGGCTGGTTGAATAACCTCTTCCCGATCAACTTTTAGCGTTTGGTAATTACATTCTGAGCATTGTAAAGCATGCAGCCTACCATTATATTTTTCAATTTTCGTATACCCTGAATCTTCATCAATCCATACATCATAATCTACAGCAAAGGCATCTTCTTCAGCCTGCATCCCTTTATCCAGATACACGTCTTCTTCTTCTTCACTAAGAAGCTTCATTTTTTTGCCATCAGGAGATACCCTAGGAGAATACCTTAATTTCTTTAGTCGTTTCTCAATGTAGAAAGGGTAATAGAATTTAAGAATATTCTGAACGATTACACCAACGATCAGGGTAAGCATCACACTCATAAATAACCATACAAAGAACCAAAGCCATGTTTGGTTAGCACTTAAAGTATTTGCATAAAGTGTTCCACCTATCATAAACAGCAGAAAACCATACCATAGCAGGTTAATCTCATGCATATTGATATAGTCATACCTTGCTTTATAATCGCTAGTAGTCATCAGTTTGATATAATGTCCTATTAAAATCAAGACTCCAACACCAGCGATGACAAATGAAATCCATTGTCCGTAGGTATTCCAGGCACTAAGTAAACTAGGTGAAATTGGATCAGTCATATCATTAAATTAGATTAAGTAGGTTTATACTCTTTACACAAAAATGTTATATTTTTTTAAAATCAGCACCATAACAGGTTAGAATTCGGTCTATAAACATCTCCAGCGGAGTTCCTAAAATATCAAATTTTCTTTTGATATTCAATAGTGGATGTCTTATTAAATCAGGAAATTACAACCTTTAGGGAAGTATCCGGGTCTAGAGGTTGAAAGTTTAAGACTAGTTTAGGTCAGTTTAATGGCGAATCCATTCAATTAATGCTATTTTTTATTAGAAATATTTAAAAAATGTGCAATTTTGCGTGCAAAGTCAGTTAAAAACTTTTTAAAAAAAGACTAAAGGAAATTACAAAAACGTATGAAAAATTTATTTAAGAATTTACTAATGCTTACTGCGATAGCATCACTTGGTTTGATGTTTGGCTGTAACGAAGACGAAGAAGAAATACCAGTTGTACCGATGGTTTCATTTGAGAGCTCTGTTTTGGATGATACAGGGAGCGCTACATTGAAACCTGGAGACGTCTTATCCTTTGTCATTACTGTTGATGCCCCTGCAGGGTTCAATACTTTGAATATGGATTATTTCCGTGATGGCGTTGCTGAATCCGATTCCGTGATATCTAAGACACCTGGAACCACTCCTCTTGAATATACCAGTGACCAATTCAGTTTTGAGATTTCAAATGAAGATGTAGGTATTGTACATACATTTGTTTTTGGAGCTGTAGATGAATTGGGACAAGCTAGTAGTAGTCTGACATTGACTATTGATGTGTCGTCTCCTGATGCTAGATCTTATTCTGCGGTGTTATTAGTACCACCGCTTGGTGACACTAGAGAAACAAAGACTTCGGAAACATTCTACAGTACAAGTGTTGGAGAAACCTATTCTATGACAGAAGTATTAACTAGTGCAAATCCTATTTCCGCGGATATAGATTTCGGTTACTTCTATGGAGCATCTACTGGTGCAACGCTTTCTGATCCCGCTAGTTATCCTTTTGCTTATGGACAAGTTGATTGGGGTACATTAAATAGCACAACCTTTAAAAGAACAACATTGACCGCTTTAACTGAAGTAGTTACTTGGGCTGATTTAGATGCAGCTTTCGAAGCTGCGACTGATGCTGATAGTGACCCTGGTATTGAATCGGGTCTGGAGATAGGTGAGGTATTAGCATTTGAAACAGATGGAGATAAAGAAGGGGGTGCCAAAAGAGGATTGATTTTAGTTGTAAATTATTCAGGTGAAGGAACTTCAGTTGGTAAAATTGAATTGGATATTCTTGTTCAAGAAGTAGCTACACCATAAAAATACAAATAAGCATAATTTCAAGCCCCGCCCACAAGCGGGGTTTTTTTGTTGGTACTAACTTCCCTTAATTTTGAGTCTTAATTAAAATGACAACCATGATCAGAAATATTATATGCTTAGTCCTGGCAATTCTAGCAGCATCCTGTAACACACCAAAAACATCAGAACAGCCGGATATCAGTAGCCTGACTGATGAAGAGCTAAGAGCTTATGCCGATGAACTTGCACATAAATACATCCTGGTAGATGGACATGTAGACCTGCCTTATCGCATGGAGGTTGCTGGTTTTATGCTCAAGAAGAAGGTGGAAGATGTTTCTGTCATGACCAAAGGGAATTTTGATTACCCTAAAGCCAAAAAGGGAGGGCTGGACGCACCTTTTATGTCCATTTATATCCCGTCATCTTATTACATCAATGGTGGAGCAAAAGATTTTGCAGACTCCTTGATTGATATGACCAATAAAGTTTATGAGACCTATCCGGATATGTTTGCTCCGGCTTTCTCCCCATCAGATATTCAATCAAATTTTGATAAAGGGCTGATCTCTCTTCCCCTTGGAATGGAGAATGGTGCACCCATCGAAGATGACCTGGCCAATGTTAAGTATTTCTTTGATCGTGGCATTCGTTATATCACCCTGACGCACTCGAAGGACAATCAAATTGCTGACTCTTCTTATGATACGACGTATGTTTGGAATGGTATTTCACCATTTGGTGAAGAAGTCATCGCAGAAATGAATAAGTATGGGATCATGGTAGATATTTCTCATGTGACCGATAGTGCCTTTTACGATGCATTGGAGATTTCAAAAGCACCAATAATCGCTTCTCATTCTTCATGCAGATATTATACTCCTGATTTCCACAGAAATATGACAGACCAGATGATCGAGGACCTGGCCGCAAAAGGGGGTGTAGTACATATCAATTTTGGTTCCACTTTCCTTTCTGAGGAGTCCAGGAAGAAAGACGTTATTCTGGAGGAAGAATTGCTCAATTATAAAATTGAAAATAACCTGTCAGAAGATGATGATGCCTACATCGCCTACTATAATTCATATGCTGAAAAGATTGGATATTTTGAAGACGTGAAAATGGCGGCAACTCACATTGATCATGTAGTGAAGATTGCTGGAATAGATTATGTGGGATTTGGATCTGATTTTGATGGCGTTGGAAATAGTTTGCCTAGCGGCTTGAAGGATGTATCTATGTTTCCGAATGTCATTTACGAATTGCTTAAGATGGGCTATACTGCTCAGGACATTGAAAAGGTATGCTATAAAAACACCTTCCGTGTTTGGAATCAGGTAATAGAAAAAGCAAAAGAATTACAAGGCGTCTAATTGCCTTTCAAAGAGTTGATAAACTGCGCCCAGGCAAATGGGTTCAGGAGATTGTTTTGAGGTCGCATGTATCGATTTTGAATGGATTGTGACTGCTGATCCATAAAATAGCGATGATTGGCCCCAGGGCTAGCAGGTAAATTCTTGTAGGCTTCCCGCATGTATTGTTGAGCCAGCCAGGCTTCAATATTCCGCATTTCTTCCTGATTGGGAAGTTGAACAGCTAAGACAGCTTCTTTAAACATCGATTCGGATGGGTATGGAAAAACTTCCACCTCTTCCAGAAATGCAATGTCTTCACGCATGTTGATGATCACCTTAAGACTTTGGTCTTTATCATGATGTGGCACGACAAATGACTCCCTTTTAAAGCCAACGGCACTAAAAACGAGGCTGTCGCCTTCCAAAACCGGCATCGAGAAGAAACCATACGGATTGGTAGTTGTTCCACGTCCAACTTTTGGAACATATACGTGCACTCCAGGAATGACAGAAACCGAATCTGGTCCAAAAATGACTCCTGTAAATTGAATCACACGATTTTCCTCCTGTTCCTGTGCTGCCACAGCCAGAGTGAAAATGAATAACAAACCATATGTAAGTAGTCGTTTCACGTGATCGCTTTATATTAATACTGCGCGAAGGCCTGAAAGGTTTTGAAAAATCAAACCTACATCGAAATCGCTCTATAAACCAACCAAACAACAAAAATTAACATTTTGTAGGCCAATATGAAGCGCTTTGTTAACTTGGTGATATCCCATATTAGATAATTCAATGAGAATCAAGAACTTTAGCCTTACCTATGGCTCCCAAATTTTCAAGTCCTTCTCAGACGAAGCCAGAGTACGGATCATCCATTTACTTTTTAAAAATGATGAGCTGTCAATATCTGACTTGGAAAGGATTCTTGATTTCACTCAGACTAAGACCTCAAGACATATCAGCTACCTGAAGAATGCAGCCTTGGTGAATGCGACTAAACGAGACCAATGGGTTTTTTATAGCATCAAAGATGAAGTGCATGACATCATTAGCCAGATATTTGATTTTCTCCATAGGGACCTGGTGTTGCAAAAAGATCAGGAAACTTACCAAATCATGAACTCAAATCGCGAGTTAGCTGTAAACAGGTTAGAAGAAAAGGGATATAGGGATTGAAGTATACACACATCTTTTTTGATTTAGATCACACGCTTTGGGATTATGATTTCAATGCGAGATTGGTATTATCAGAGATGTATGCTCAGTTTAATCTCTCCAGTAGCACAAATACTTCACCAGAAGGATTCCAGAAATTATTTTTCAAAGTAAACGCGACACTTTGGCACCGGTACAATTTTGGGGAAATTACGAGAGAGGATATCAGAAATGACCGTTTCAGGTTAATATTAAATCAGTGCGCAGGCGATAACTCTGTAGCTGGTGAGTTGAGTGATCATTTTCTGCATCACTGTCCCCGGCAACCAAAGGTCATGGACGGGGCTCATGAGATTCTGGAATATCTAAGTGATAAATACAAGCTCTACATCATTACCAATGGGTTTGATGATGTTCAATGGGTAAAATTAAAGTCAACAGGACTGGGAAAATATTTCCTGGACATGTTTACATCTGAAACCATTGGGTTCAGAAAGCCATCACCTGAGATTTTTGAATATGCATTATCCGAAACAAAAGCCACCCCTGAATTGTCAGTTATGATAGGAGACAATCCGATCACGGATATTGGTGGAGCAAATAAAGCAGGCATTTTTTCTATACTATTTGATCCAAAAGAAAATATTCAGGCAGATTCTAGTGCAAGAATTTCCGATTTTAAGGAATTGAAAGAATTACTTTAGTCAGCCTCCCCGGTTTGTTTAGTTTTGTATTGAATTTTAAAAATTGAGACATGTCAAAAGGCAGATATATCATTCCAGAACCCGGTAACGAACCCATAATTAGCTATGCACCAGGAACAAATGAGCGTGAATTGCTTAAAAAAGCGCTGGATGATGCAAGAAAGGAGGAGATGGATATCCCGATGTATATCGGTGGAGAAAAGGTAACTACTGGAGAAAGGGTTAAAGTGACCCCCCCACATGATCATCAACATGCGTTGGGCTATTTTCATGAGGGAGATCAGACGCATGTGAAGGCGGCAATAAAGGCAGCGATGGATGCGAAACCAACTTGGGCCGATATGTCATGGGAGCATAGAGCCAGCATATTTCTTAAAGCGGCAGATCTGATTGCCGGACCGTATCGCTATAAAATGAACGCAGCTACGATGTTGGCTCAATCTAAGTCACCTCATCAGTCTGAGATTGATGCTGTATGTGAATTCATTGACTTTCTTCGTTACAATGCTAAATTCATGGAGCAACTCTATGAGGATCAACCGGCCTCTGCACCAGGCATTTGGAATAGAACGGAATATCGCCCACTTGAAGGATTTGTATTTGCTATCACGCCTTTCAATTTCACATCTATTGCTGGAAACCTGCCAGCAACACCGGCAATGATGGGCAATACCGTAATTTGGAAACCAAGTTATACCCAGATATATTCTGCGGCACTTATAATGGAAATATTCCATGAAGCCGGATTACCGGAAGGGGTGATTAACTTGATTTATGTAGATGGTCCGGTAGCCGGAAATATCATATTTAAGCATCCGGATTTTGCTGGATTGCATTTCACAGGAAGTACCGGCGTATTCAGGCAACTGTGGAAGACCATAGGTGAAAATATTGCTTCTTATAAAACCTACCCACGTATTGTTGGAGAAACAGGAGGAAAAGACTTTGTAATAGCTCATCATTCTGCATATCCGCAACAGGTGGCAACTGCACTGGTTCGCGGGGCATTTGAATTCCAGGGGCAAAAATGTAGCGCTGCTTCCAGGGCATATATTCCTGAAAGCATGTGGGGAGAAGTAAAAGAACACCTCTTAAAAGACCTGAAGGATATGAAAATGGGTCCACCGGAAGATTTTTCTAATTTCTTTAATGCGGTTATTGATAAAACAGCCTTCGACAAGATTAAGGGATATATTGATCGGGCAGCTAAAGATGCTAATGCCGAGATTATTGCTGGAGGAAAATATGACGATTCTAAAGGCTATTTTATTGAGCCGACTATAATTGTAGCCAGTGATCCAAAATATGCGACGATGGAGGAAGAGATTTTTGGCCCTGTACTTACCGTATATATATATGCTGATAAGGAATTTGAGGAAACCCTTGCCTTGGTAGATCAGACCTCACCATATGCACTTACCGGAGCTATTTTTTCCAGAGATCGCTATGCGATTGAGTTGGCTTCAAAGAAGCTGGTTCATGCAGCAGGAAATTTTTATATCAATGACAAACCTACCGGAGCGGTAGTGGGTCAGCAACCATTTGGTGGTGCCAGGGCATCAGGGACAAATGACAAAGCAGGGTCCATGATGAATTTGATGCGTTGGACCAGCGCAAGAACCATCAAGGAAACCTTTTCGCCTCCTGTAGATTACCGGTATCCGTTTATGGGTTAGAAATTTTCCAAACCCTGATTTATAAATTGGAACTGCCTCTTGACCTTGCACATGTTAAGGTTTTGAGTGATTTTCTGTGAATAATGGAAAATTGATATTTTTCATTTTAAAAGAAGATCAGGACTTAATTTTCCATTAAATTGAGTTTGCAAAAAACTGTTTAATAATTTTTTTAAAATTCATGAGACTCACAAGCCACTTTAAGTTTTTGATTATCCCCGTCTTGCTTTTAGCCATTGGATCAATGGCCCATGGCCAATCATGGGAAGTCATCTTTGAGAAACCAGAAAAGATGTATACCAAAGGGAAATATCATAAGGTAGCCAAGAAACTGAAAAAGTTTAGGAAAAAGACTATATCGAAGGTTTATGCAAATGACTCATCGATGTTTGCTTTAGCTAATATCATGGAGGCGAAGGCCAATGAGGCTATGCATGATTATCCGGTCATGAATGATCTGATAGATAAAGCCTTAAAGCAACTAGAGCAGAATAAATCGAAAAATACTTTTGCTTATGCCACAGGCATGTTGAGATTGGTTGATCTATACAATGATTACGGGAATTTCCGGATTGCAGATAGTTTACTCACTTTGCTAAAAGATCATAAGGTCGCCTATGAGAATAGTGAAGTACTTGAAACTGAGATTGAAATTCGTGAAGTGATTACGGATGTCAATAATGGGTTCTATATTGAATCTGAACCTAAAGTACAGGCTTTGATAGAAAAATGGCCTGGATTGATGAGTCAGGGATATGTAGGGGAAGAAGTCGAAAGCAATGATGAAGAATATCGAACGGAGCTTTTGGGGTTATTGTATGTAGCTGAAATAAACATTGCAACCTGGAGAGGAGAATATAAAAAAGCCTTTGAGTTGCATGATAAGTATACTCGTTTCTTCAATAGAATGAGTAATAGCAGCCCTGCTTATTTTAAATTCAGGCTGGCTGAAATTGAGATCACGCTTGAAAATGGAGATTGGAATAAAGCCAGAAGGTTAAATTCCAACTACACGTATGGCAAACTGATTGGTAAATACAAAGAAATAGGCATTGAGAATGATATCAAGATTGAAGCAAAACATGGGAAATTAGATAATTCAAAGTCAGCCATTCTCCAATTGAATAAATATTTTGGAAAGGCCAAGGTCAACAATAAATTTTCTAATTTCAAACGAAGTTTCTATGAAGCAGCCATTTCTTTTAAGGAGGATGATTTGAGAGGTGGAATTCAAAAACTTGGTAAAATAGAAAATGAAACTTCTACTGAAGTGGTCCCTGTTGATCATCCTTTGAGAGGAGATTTGGCGCGACTAGTTATCGATGAATCTATCGCCTCCAGGAAATTCACCTACCAGCAGTCCGCACAAGAATATTACACAAAACTTGGTAGGAACATAGTGTCCCGCTACGTTGAGGAATCACTCTTTCAAAAAATTTACCAGATAGCATTGGCTGGCTATTATTTGAACTACACGGAAACCCCTAATAAGGCGTACGATATATTTGAAAAAGCTCCTGAGGATGTGGTTTTTGAGCAGCTGAAAGCTACTCAGTGGAGGTTTGCTGAGGCCGTAAGTAATATGTCCGAATACATTGTACTTGAAGGTGATTACGGATATGGGTTAGATTTATATCAGGAAGTTATTGAAGGTATGCGAGCCAATGAGAATTCTGACCAAACCTTGCTGGGAGATAGGCTGGTTTCACTCGCCAAAATGCAAACTTATGCAGGTGATTACAAGGCAGCAGAACTAAATACTGATGAAGCACTTAAAATAATCAGGAAGGACGGAGAGCGAAAATCGGTTGAATTTGTAAATGCGCTTAATTCAGCTGCGTATATCTATGGAACAATGGGTATATATAATAAAGCAGAGCGCCTCTTGAGCAGGGGCGAATCTATTTCTAAAAAGCTGGAAGGAGCAGATCGTGCGATCAGATTGCAATCTATTGAGGATTTGGCTTTCTTATATACCAGAATTGGTAATTACTCAGAAACTGAATACTTGTTAAAAGAGGTTATCGAAGCCAGAAAGAAAATTCACGGAGAATCCAGTAGGAAGCTTATCAAGGCATATAATGCCTTAGGTAAACTACATGTAATTCGAGGTGAGTACGCCGAAGCGGAAAAGAACATTCGTCAATCATTAGATATTTGTGAAAAGGTTTACGGAGAAAATAGCCTCATCTATGTTGATAATTTGTCTGCATTGGTAGAATTCTATAAGGAAATTGGAAATTACAAAGCCGGGCTTCAGGAACTGGATAAGGTTTTCAGGGTCAGAACGCAAAAGTTGCAGCAGGGTCATATCCTATTTAGTGAAATCGCCCGGGATTATGGTTTACTGCATTATCACTTAGGAACTGATCTTTCCAGGGTGGAGCAGTATTTTCAACGGGCCAGACAAATTGTGCAAACCACATTTGATGAAAACCATCCATCATATGCTGAGACACTTAAAAACCTTGGTTTCTTGTATGCACAGAGAGGAGAATATGAGCGAGCGCTACCATTACTTACACAGGCAGATGAGATATGGACCAACTCTCTGGGAAATAAGAATAAAAGCTCAGGAGAGGTAGCGCGTTTGAAGGGTGATATTTTTACCTACCAGGGGAAGCATGAGCTAGCACAAGATGAGTATGATAAATCTGCTAAATATTTCCGAAAGATTTTCAGTAAACAACATCCTGACTACTTAAATGCATTAAGCAAATTGGCTCAGGTTAATTATATAAATGGAGAGTTAGATAAGGTAGAATCAATACTTAGTGAAACGACAGAACAATACCTTGAATACACAAAAATTTATTTCCCGACCTTAAGTGAGGAGGAAAAATCAAATTTCTGGGCCAAAATCAAAAAGGATTTTGAGTTCTACAATACGGTAGCTGCTGATTTTAGATTAGATAAGCCAAAGTACCTGGAAAACATGTATGACTTTGCTCTGTCAACCAAAAGCTTACTGTTGAATTCTTCCATCAAAACCAGAAATGCTATTTTAAATAGTGGTGACACTACATTAATTGCCCTTTTTGAGCAGTGGCTTGAGAAAAAAGAATTTTTGACAAGTACACTTTCCAGATCTGATGAAGAGTTGATTGAAGATGATATTAATGTGGATGATATCAAAGATGAAATCTCACAGTTAGAGAAAGAATTAAGTGAAAAGTCAACTGCTTTTGCGGAAACTTTCGAATATGAACTCTATACCTGGAATGATGTAAGAAAATCATTGAATGATGATGAGGCTGCGGTGGAAATTATTCGTTATCGGGAGTTCGATAAGGATTTTAATGAAGAGAAAGTTAGGTATGCTGCTTTAATTGTCACTTCCGAAACCAGAAAAAACCCAGAACTTGTATTTCTTGAAAATGGGAATGACATGGAAAACAAGTTCTTTACGCTCCAGCGGAATAGTGTAAAATTTAAGTTAGAAGATAAACTGTCTTATCTCAACTATTGGAGACCCATTGCTACTGCTATTGGTAACAAAAAAGTCGTTTATGTTTCTCCAGATGGAATTTATAACCAGATCAATCTCGAGGCTTTGATGATGGATGATGGCAGCTACGTCATCGACAAGCAAAATATAAGGATTGTAAATAGCACCAAAGCACTTCCGATCAGTAGGAGTAAAGAGGCGATCAAAGCTAAAAAAGTAAATCAGACCGAACTTAATGCGATGCTATTTGGTAATCCTGAATATTATAGCGAGACGGCTGATCAAGTAGGAAGGGAGGCTAGTGACTCCAAGAAAAAAGTAATACCTCAATTACCGGGTACGGAACGCGAAGTCACTTTAATTTCTGATTTACTTAAAAATCAGGGTTGGGCAGCTACCACATATATAGGAAATGAAGCTTCAGAGCAGGTAATTAAAGGGGCAAGTAACTACAAGTTACTGCACATTGCTACACATGGTTTCTTCGACGAAGAGGAAAAGAAAGTAACAGATCGTTTTTCTTTATTTGAAGAAGACAATCCACTTGAACGTAGTGGAATATTAGCCAGAGGTGGGGGTGACGTGTTGTTAGATACAAATGATAAAAATTACAACCTGGAAGACGGGATACTTACGGCCTATGAGGCCATGAACCTAAATTTTGATGCGACGGAACTCATCGTATTGAGTGCATGTGAGACAGGTAGAGGTGAAATAAAGCAAGGAGAAGGTGTGTTTGGTTTACAGCGCTCGTTTTTGGTGGCTGGTGCAGATGCCATGATCATGAGTTTGTTTCAGGTATCCGATGAGGTAACAGCAAAGTTAATGACGGAATTCTATAAAAACTGGATTGAAAATAAGAAGGATAAACGTGAAGCATTTAATCTTGCTCAGAAGTCAGTGAAGGAAGAATTCAAAGATCCTATTTATTGGGGTGCTTTTATTATGATTGCTAAAAGCTAAAAATAAGGATTGAGTAGATGAATCGAATCGTATTTGGGTTGGTCTTCGCATATCAGTTTTTTGTGCTGTGTCATGTGTCTAATGCTCAGGAAAAAGAGATTGATTTTACTGTTAAAGGAATACCAGATAAAGAAATCACGTTGGGCTATCACATGGGTGGGCAAAAATATGCTCTTGATACCTTACCCATTGTCAATGAATCTTTTTCTATTATAAACTCTGAGGAATTAAAACCCGGACTATATTTCGTCTACACACCCGGATATTATTTTGAGTTTATCCTTAGTGAGCAATCATTTTCCATTCAAACAGTTCATGGTAAGGGCTATGAAGACGTGAATATTGGAGGTTCTTTAGAGAATCAGATTTTCCGTGAGTTTCAAATCAATGCAAGTCAGCTTCGTCAAGAGTTATTTAGTTTAAAGAATAACCTCGATCAAGCCAGCGCCAATGATTCACTAGAAATAGTTGAACAGATACGAATGCGTGAAACTGCTTTGGTCGATTACCGTCAATCGGTAATAGATGAAAACCCGGGTACTTTCATGGCTGACTTTTTGAATTTGATGCAGGAACCTAAAGTTCCTGATTTTGGCGATATCGTTGACGATCAATCACGTAAAGTCAAACAATATCAGTATTATAAGTCTCATTTTTTTGACCTTGTGAATTTGGCTGAACCGGCTTTGATTAGAACACCAATTTTTAAATCTAAGGTCATGAAATATTTTGATCAGGTCATCATACAGGATCCAGATACGATCGTCCAGGAAGTGGATTTTATTTTTGAAGAAATCGGAGACAATAACGAGTTATTCAGGTATTGGCTCATCACCTTTTATAGTAAATATCAGGAATCAAAAGTGATGGGAATGGATAAAGTGGTTGTTCACCTTATGGAGCATTACTTTTTATCTGGTAGAGCAGACTGGTTAAATGAAGAGGGAATTAAGAAAATCAGGGAGGAGGTCATGTTTACCAAACACAGTTTAATTGGAAATGAAGCCCCAAGGCTTGAATTGGTGGATACGTTGAATCAGCCATTCATTTTTGAACAGATACAGCACCCATACGTACTGCTTTATTTTTATGATCCGGATTGTGGGCATTGTAAGAAGAAAACCCCAATTCTTGTAAGTGAGTATGATGCTCTTAGAGACCTTGGTGTTGAGGTGGTTGCAGTGTGTACGGTTACAGATGTAGAGCGGTGGAAAGCATATATCAAGGAGGTCCAGATGGAATTCATCAATCTGGCAGATCCTGGATTTGATAGTAATTTCCGTGTTTACTATAATCTAAGAAGTACACCTAAAGTTTATCTTTTAGATCAGCAGCGCAGAATTATTGCCAAACAACTTGAGATTGCAGATATCAAAGAGTTCGTGAAACGATATTCCCAATAGTTTCGGATAGCTCTTTCAAATTCACTAAGTAAGCTACAAGACTCGATTTTCTAATGACAACCAAAGAATCCAGATGAATATCTGAAGACTGAGGAAAATAACATGCGCCCACCTGTTACTGATCCTGAATATCAGGAAAATGAGGATTGCAGCCGTGAGTGCAAACTGAGTTATTTGGGTTTCGATGGCATAACCTCCAATGAGTATGTTTTGAAAAAAACTAATGACGGGCACCAGGAGGAAAATGCAAAAGAACCAGGGCCACTGATCAAAGTAATAGGCATCCAGATCTGTTTCAGCTTCTCTTAGTCCTGTTGGGAAGATCATCCTTGCCAAAGTAAATAACGAAACTGGATATAGCAGTACGAAGAGTACCATCCCCATGGACCACTCTTTTATCAGGTGTGCCGTGTGGTAGCTCTCCCACCATTCCTGAATATGTAGTGTGAATACAACAATTATTAGCAGACTATGTGCATATCCGATATTGACATGTTTGAGATTAGAGAAAATATCTGCTGCACCAGTGAGTATCTGAGTGATTCCCAATCCCAGGATTAGGGAAGTGAGTATTACTACGTATTCGAAAGGTTCGAGTGCCATTACTTATTTACTTGAGGACTAATATCTCTTTATTTTTTATTAAAATTTGTCTCCTGGCTACCAAAGGTTGGTATTTGGTTCCTTTCTTAATAATACAAAGTTTGAGTGGCTCCTTGAAGTGGGACAAAGAAAAATGTAGAGGAATATTGTCATTGTGGAATAATAATCTTCAAATTCGTATATTGGAAGCCGAACCACCAAACGCTAATGAGTAAAGAGCATTCACCTGTCCGTAAGTATTTTGTCAATTTCCTGGGTTTTGCCACTGTTGTTTCAATACTTGCCGGGTTTGGAATTATCTATTTTGTTTTTACTTCTATCAAGGGACTGGACTCTGCAGATGCGCTTGATCTGGATAAGTTAAGTCTGATAGGCGAATTTTTTGGAGGTGCTATTGGGCCCATCTGGGCATTATCAGGCGTTATATTGTTTTATCTGGCTTTGATCTATCAACGCAGAGAGTTGGAATTACAGCGAGAAGAACTGGTAGAAACCCGCCATATCATGGAGAGCCAATCTAAAACAATCCAGATTCAGCAATTTGAGAATACCTTTTTTCAGTTATTGGAGTTTCACCTGGAAGCCGCTAAAAGAATTGAAAGCCATGGTACCGGAAATGGCTTTGACAAGATGTATCAGGATCTTCAGAAAACAGTTGCGGCAACCAAACGTAAGCGGAAAAAAGATGGAAGTTCATCTGTTTTGGATGAGGAAGCGTTCGAGACAAGTTTTCGACAGGTTTATGACAGTTTTAGAAACTCTCTGTCGCACTACATGGAAAGCTATAAGTCACTCATATTCTTTGTGGATAATCAAAGTAAGGACCCGGTTTTTTATATCAACATTATCAAACCTCACCTGACTGAGCAGGAAATCTTAATACAATTCTACTACCTACTTACCTATGACAAGGACCCAAAATTCATCAAGGTGGTTGAAAAGTTTACGCTTTTCGAAAGACTAAATTTCAGATCTGTTCAGGCCATTGATCGGCTACACCTGGAAGAGCTGAAGGAATCGGCGTATAAGCCAGCACATAAGATTAAAAAATCAAAAGATCAGGAAGAAGATAGCGAGGAAAAAGAGCGTTAAGAGCAAGATGCTTTTATCTGGTAATTATCACTCCTACCCCTACACCGGCTAATCCAATCAAGACATTTTGCCAAATTTTTGCTGAACGATATTTTTTAATTAATTCCTGAGAGCTGGCCACGTTTTCATTGGCAAGGCCAAGTGCAATTTTTGTGCTTTCTAATGACGCTGATATTTCTTCTAAAGAGCTTTTTGTCAATTGAAGTGATTTGTTGCTAATCTCCTGGCTTTTTTCACTATTGATAAGTAGCTTTTCATAAAGAGAGTTACACGCTTCAATCTTCTTTTCATTTTCTTCCAAGGTAAGGTTGATCGCCTCATCGAACTGATTTTTATTGACCAGGTCAACGATTTCCTCCATCGCATTAAGTTGTGCTGAATTGATTAATGAAATGCCGCCAGACTTAAAGTGTATAGTCTCTTCCAGTTTCGCAATTTTGAAGTCTTGAGTGACTAATAAATAGGTGCTATCAAGTGTGGTGTTTTGTCCGAATAAGAGTACAGGAGACGACAGAAGGAGTATGAAAGGAAAAATTTTCATGGTCTTGCGGTGTTTTTAGTGGCGATAAGTTCATTGTAATTTTTGCGAAGTATCTTAAGCATACCAGCCTTAGATTTGAGTTCTTGGTTATACTTAATGTAACGTTTGTCCGAGCCCCATCGCTTATAGGACAATATGATAGAGTCACGCTCTGCAATGAGTATGTCCAGACTGTCATTGGTGCGTTGAATTTCGAATTGAAGTTTATTAACCAACTCATTGGAATGTTCATTTTCTATAATGGCATTCACGATGTTTTGCTCGGCTAATGCTAATTGATCAATTGCTTCTTTGATCTGATTGTTCTGGTAGAAAATATTAACTATGGTAACCGTACATAGTATGATTAGCAAGACAACTGCAATTGTATTTATAGGTTGATTCATGTAGCTGGTGGATGGTAAGCAACGTTAAGTTATAGAATTATCCAAACCAGTGCAAGCAAAGAATATGGCTTTAAAGATTTTAGGAATCTCGCTTATACTTGCATCGTGGTTTAAGCAACTTGGGAATTCACATAGCAATTGTTCAGTTACCAGCTAGGTGGGTGTTTCAATTGTAGTCCTGTAGAGTGGAGGTAAGGAAATTCACTATTTTAACATATCTGACCATGGGAATACGAAGAACCCGGCAATTTTATCTGATTGATCAAGAACAACTCTCACTTCCAGTTTTTTCACACTTTCATTAAAATCAGCTTTGAATCGGTGTATTTTTAAATTTGTGCCCGCTCTGGTCCATGTCTCAACATATTCCATAGAATTAAACTCACCAAATTGCCCAGATAATTGCTTATAGACATTTTTTTGAAGGTCTTCTGTTAGCGAGTGCTTAACCTGATCTGTCGCTTCATTTGTAAATGCATAATATTGATCTTTTTTCACTAGTTCAAAATATGAATTAGCAAATTTTTCAGCGATAGCGATATTATCCTTATCAGGATCAGAAAGCTTTGTGGGTTTCTGACTGAAAACATTGAAAGCAACAGACAGAGCGAAGATTGTGATGATATATAATTTCATGATTTGTAATAATTAGTGGGTTTGACATAGTATAACTCTTCTAACTACTTCAGTAATTATTAATGCGAGGATAAACGATATGAAAAGTTTTTCTTCTTTTTTAATTTGAAGTGATGCGATAGGAATTTAATAATAATATGATATTCCAGATAGCTGAAATGAAAATTATTCAGGAAATAATTAGCATAGAACTGATACGTAAACAAAGATTAGTCGTATTACTTCACTGTTTGAGGAGTCGATTAAAGGTTAAATTTTTGAACTGATGAGTCTACTATCAAAACAACATAAGAAAATTTCGAAAAGTGGGAGTCTTCCAAGTATAGATGCCAGTGATATCAACTAGGGATTAACTTCTAGATTAAATATATCTGGTTACATATCTTCTCATAATCACATTGGGAAGTATATATTAATGCTAAGAGGAAATAAGGAATGTATTATCGATAAAGATACAATGTATCGTGTTACAGCCACGATCTCAATCAAAATGATAGATACTGCTCAAAATAGATAAAGAGGGTGTTTTACAGGCTCTTTCATTAATTTAATAAACAGGTATATTTGAATGCAACTTGTTTAAGAATAACATGAAAGTAACAACTAAGATTTATTTGAAGACGTTTTTTATGAATGCGATTGCTTTCGTATTGCTATTGGCCATATGGGAATACTTTGATGGAGAAAAGATCAATGCAGGGAAACTGATTCTGCAAGCAGCAATCTTTGGTGCAATCATGTCATATACAACAGGGTCAGCTCAAATACGTGGTCTAAAACAAGCAAAGAAAGAGAACACGGGAAAAGAACAATGAAAAGTGTTTGGGTTTAAGTACTATAAGTAGAATCCAGATAAACAAAAAAAGACACTAACTATCAACCAATCAGTGTCTTAATTTTAACTTCTGTGGTCCCGACAGTCTGCTTGCCGAAGCAGGCGAAGGCAGGGAATCGAGCCTAAGCGGCTGACCGCCTATATCTAAAGTTCAAGCCTACATGCTTTCGGCTGGTAAATAGGAAACTTCTATTCCCTGCCCGAACGTACCGTTCGGTACGGGCAGGTTTCCACTGAACTACGGATTGCTCATTGAATTTTCTTTTTAAGAAATCTCCTACCAGCAGCTGTTTTAAAGTATTTTTCTCTTTCTCTGGCGTCTGCAAAAGAGTCAAACGTTTCATAATAAGCAACCTCCCATGGGATATAGGCCTTCGTAGATTTTGTTTTTCCTAAATTATGTTCCTTTAATCTAGATGTTAAGTTTTGGCAAGCACCTTTGTAAAGCCTATGTAATGATTTGCTCTTTAAGACATAAGCATAGAACATGCTCAATTATTTAATTAAGTGGTCCCGACAGGAATCGAACCTGTATCTAAAGTTTAGGAAACTTCTATTCTATCCATTGAACTACGGGACCAAGGCTTCAGGGACGCAAAACTAAGCAAAAGCCACTATTGAGACAATTATAATGTTTCACGCTGTTACATGAATTATTCTACCCGCTAATCTTTACCTTGAAGGCACCAGAATATGTAGGTATTGGTCCTTTTGATCAAACCATAGACCCACCTTGTTGGTAACTTAAACTGCTTTGAGATGCTAATTAATCAAAGCCTATTGAATGATGGATTTCTTATAACATAAAGGGCGTGTCTGATTGTAAAAAAGTGGATTCAAAAGTCTGCCAGCTGAAGTAGACGAACATATGGGATCGAATCGCTGTGGACGCTTACTGAAAAGGATTATCGTCAGTGCAGGCTGTGTCTAGAGTTCCAGCCTATGTGCTTTCAGCTGGTAAATAGGTAACTTCTATTCCCCGCCCGAACGTACGGTTCGGTACGGGCGGGTATCCATTGAACTACGGGACCAAGGCTTCAGGGACGCAAAACTAAGCAAAAGCCACTATTGAGACAATTATAATGTTTCACGCTGTTACATGAATTATTCCACCCTTTAATCTTTACCTTGAAGGCATCAGAATATGTAGGTATTGGTCCTTTTGATCAAACCATAGATCCACCTTGTTGGCAACTTAAACTGCTTTGAGAGGCTTATTAACCAAAGTCTATTGAATGATTGATTTCTTATAACATAAAGGGCCTGACTGATGGTAAAAAAGTGGATTCAAAAGTCTGCCTGCCGAAGCAGACGAACATATGGGGTCGAATCGCTGTGGACTCTTACTGAATAGCATTATCGTCAATGCAGGCTGTGTCTAAAGTTCCAGCCTATGTGCTTTCAGCTGGTAAATAGGTAACTTCTATTCCCCGCCCGAACGTACGGTTCGGTACGGGCGGGTATCCATTGAACTACGGGACTAAAAAATCAGGACGGCAATAAGCAATTGCCACATTTAAGCCAATTTTTTTAAATCTCAGATAAATCTGGCTTCAGCGACCGAAAAAAGGAATACTCAGTTTGGCAATAATATTTTAAGCTCTTCAGAATATCTGGGTATTGGCCCTCTGGAGGATGCCACAAATCCCCCTACCTTATTGGCCACCCTGGCAGCCTCGATTGTGTCCTTGGTTTCACTGTAAACGCATGCGAAGGCTGCACTGAAAGAGTCCCCAGCTCCGACCGTGTCGACGACCTGGATGGGTTCTGTAGGGATTTCGGTTAATGCTTCTCCATCAAAGACAAAACAGCCATCACCACCCGCTGTTATGATCACAAACTTAATCTGCGGATAATGGGTACAGACGGATTTGCCAAAAGCTTCAAACCCCTGGGCTTCTCCAAATAGCATTTCACTGAGCACGCTAACTTCTTCATCGTTAACTTTTAAAAGGGTGCAATGGTCAAGTGACTGTTCAATGATGGATTGATTGTAGCTGTCTTTTCTGAGGTTAACATCGTAGAATACTTCCTTAAATTGATGCTGATCTAGTATAGCATAAAGGGACTGGCGAGACACCTGATTTCTTTGAATTAGTGACCCAAAATAGAAAAAGTCAAAGGTTGCGATTTTATCATGATCAAGCTGATTGGAGTCAATGTAATCGTACGCCACATCGCGGGTAATAATATAATCCGGTTGACCGTCTTTCAATGTCACCGGAACAAATCCCGTACGCACATCTGATTTTTGAATAAATGAAACATCCACGCCTAAATCTTTGACTAACCGATAGGCTTCGTTTCCCAGCTTATCATTTCCCAGGCAGGAGATAATGGCAGAATCCTGGCCACATTGCTTTACATGAGCTGCAAAATTTAGTGGTGCTCCACCCAGGTGCTCTTCACCTGCTATGATATCCCAAAGGATTTCTCCAAAGACAAGTGCTTTCATTTGTTTTAGTAAACCTCTTGTCTTAAATAGTTTGGATAAATTTTCATATGCGCCTTTTCAACTTCATCTGCAATCAGGTTGCGTAATTCTTCCTGATGAAACTTGGTTTTAGCTGAAACAAATACAGCTGGAGAGCTCTGACCTGTTACAGACTCTTGCTCACCATCAGCTTCTACCTTATCTACCTTATTAAATACTTTGATCGTACGGATTTGTGCAGCACCAATTTCTTCCAGGGTATTTTCTACTACCTTGATATGATCTTCGTATGCAGGACTGGAGTAATCAATTACATGGAGGAGAATGTCTGCTTCCTTAACTTCTTCCAGGGTGGATTTAAAGGACTCAATTAAGTTGTGAGGCAGTTTTCGGATAAAACCTACCGTATCAGATAACAGAAAGGGCAATTGATTGATAACAACTTTTCTTACTGTGGAGTCTACCGTAGCAAACAATTCATCTTTTGCATAAACTTTTTCTTTGCTAAGCAATCTCATGAGGCTGGACTTTCCTGCGTTTGTGTATCCAACCAACGCTACCCGAACCACACCACTTCTTGATTTCCTTCTGGTTGCAGCTTGTGTTTCAATCTTATCCAGTTTCTTTCTCAATACATTGATCTGATCCCGAATAATCCTTCTATCTGTTTCAATTTCTTTCTCACCGGCACCGCCCCTTGTTCCAGTACCCCCTCGTTGTCGTTCCAGGTGAGTCCACATTCTTGTTAAACGCGGCAGCAGGTATTGATACCTGGCGAGCTCTACTTGTGTTTTAGCCTGCGTAGTCTGTGCCCGATCCAGAAATATTTCCAGAATCAAGAGACTGCGGTCATAAATTCTGACCTTTAATTCTTTTTCCAGGTTTCTGAGTTGAGAAGGGGTAAGGTCATCATCAAAAATGACATTCTTTATGTCCTCTGCTTTTACAAAAGTCTTGATATCTTCTAATTTCCCTTTTCCAACAAAGGAGCTGGGATCCGGGTGTTCTAGCTTCTGGACAAAAGATTTTCGGGTCTTGATTTTTAGTGTAGCAGCCAGAAATTCCAGTTCATCCATGAGCTCTAACGTCTTTTCATCAGACTGAGTCTTGGGGGTAACGGCGACTATTACACCAGTTTCAACTTCTTTTTTTGTTTCAATCATACATTTATTTGTAGAAACCTCTTGCTTTGCAATACATTGAACTTGTATTGAAAGTTCAAAATTAGTGGAAATCAACCAGCAAGAAGACTTCAGCCCTTGAAAATAGCGATAATCATAAACACCAGCTGGAACATTTACAACTTTAGAAGAGGTTTGATCAACCATTTTTTACGAAATGGTCATGAGGTGATTGCGATTGCTCCGGAGGATGATTATTCTTCTAAGTTGGTTGAGTTGGGATGTGATTACTATCCAATAAACTTTCCTGGCACAGGTATGGATCCAATAAAGGATTTCGGGCTTTTTATTAAGATGTTGAAAGTCCTAAGAAAAGCAAAGCCTGACATGCTACTGACTTATACGATTAAGCCTAATATATATGGTTCCATAATCTCAGGGATTCTTGGTATTCCTTGTATCTGTAATGTTAGTGGTTTAGGTACCGTCTTTCTCTGGAAAGGGAGTTTAAAGCGAATCGCTGTATCCCTGTATGCATTTGCATTTAGATTTAACAAGTGGGTGTTTTTCCAGAATGAGGAAGATCAAAAAGACTTTACTTCGTTAGTTCCACTCAAACAACCCAAAACAAGTATTCTTCCGGGTTCAGGTGTAGATCTGAGCCATTTTCAATTAGTTCCTTTTAGGAACCAGCAACCGATAACGTTCCTGATGATTAGCAGGTTGATTATTGATAAAGGGGTAATCGAATTTATGGAGGCTGCTGATATGGTGCATGACGCATTGCCCAAAGTAAGATTTGTCGTACTTGGTGGTTATGATTCCGGGCACGCGAGATCTATTGATCCTTCAACGTTCAAAAATTTGTCTAATGAAGGAGGACCTATCGTTTGGCATGATCATGTAGAAGATGCACGACCATTTATTGAACAAGCGGATGTGGTTGTTTTACCCTCATATAGAGAAGGAACACCTAAAACACTTTTGGAAGCTGGAGCAATGGGGAAAGCGTTGATTGCGACTGACGTGCCTGGGTGCAGACAAGTTGTGCAAGATGGCTACAATGGATTTCTTTGTAAGGTTAAAAATGCCAAGGACTTAGCGACAAAGATTAGATTGTATTTAAGTTTAAGTGTGGAGGAGAGAAATGAAATGCACATGAATGCGCGAAAGCTGGTGGAGACTAAATATGATGAGCAGTTTGTGGTCTCACGCTATGCTGAGAAAATCGAGGAATTAACGAAAAAGTCTTAAAAATAGACTGACTTTCGCATTGTTTTTGTAGTAATCTTTAAATTAGTCCCAATTCGTTGAGAAATATCAACATGTCAAAATATTTAATTCCGTCAGGAGGCCTTTGCGTCGTCATACTACTCTTAGTTAGTTGCAAGTCCTATAAGCAGGATATTCTTTTTCGGTTAGATGAAAATTATGCTGCTGGGGACTTGAATACTGCCATTATGCAAGCGGAATCAAATTACCGGCTGCAGCCAGATGACAGGCTTCAGCTAGAGGTATTTACCAATGAGGGTGAAAGGTTGATAGATCCAAATTTTGAGTTATCTCTCCAGCAAAATAATCAAATGGCGCAGAATAGATTCAGGTACGAGTACCTGATTCAATCTGATGGGGTCGTAAAATTTCCCATGATAGGAAAGAAAAACCTTACGGGCTTGACCATCGATGAAGCTGAGAAAATTCTGGAACAGGGCTATCAGGAGCATTATGTAGAACCATTTGTTAAGCTTAGTATCATTAACAGAAGAGTGGTAGTGCTGGGAGCTAATGGGGGTCAAGTCGTCCCCATACAGAACGAGAACACCTCACTCGTTGAGGTGCTGGCTTTGTATGGAGGGTTGAACCTTGGAGCCAAAGCCCAAAATATTAAATTGATTCGCGGAGCGCTTAATGATCCGGAGGTATATCAAATTGATCTGGCTACAATTAGCGGTATGAAGGGATCAATTGTTGAGGTAGAATCAGGAGATGTTATTTATGTGGAACCCTGGAGAAGACCCTGGCTAGAATCCTTGAGGGATATCTCACCTATATTAGGGTTGACTTCTTCAGTGCTTACACTAATCGTTGTTGTACAAAACCTAGCAACAAATTGAGTTCACAGAATATATATCAAAAGCCATCACAGGATTTACTTGATACATTTGATTTAGAAAAGTTCAAGTACGTGCTTAAAAGTGGTTGGTGGTGGTTGTTGATATTTTTCGGTATCTGCCTCGGGAGTTCCTATTTAATCGTTCGTTATACAAAACCTGTCTTTGAGTCAAAGTCTATATTAAAGTTACAGTTTGAAAGTGAGGCATCTTCTTTGGGATTGGGTTCAAACATTGACTTTGAGCTTAATGAAATTTCCGGGGAAATAGAGCTCTTAAAATCCAAGCTGTTTTTCTCCAAGGTGGTTGATGTCATCAATATGGACGTCTCCTATTTCTACTATGGTGATTTTCTTGTCGACGAACGTTATCGTAATAATCCCTTCGCAGTAGCATATAAAATCAAGAATCCCGCATTCTTTGATAAACCCATAGACATCAAGTTAAATTCAGCGAACGCATTTGAAATTTCATACGATTATAATGGAGAGGTCTATTCATCAACCCACAGATTCGGGGAACCTATCAGCACAGATAATTTTAATTTTCTGATTGAAAAAACTCCTTATTTTAAGGAGGAGGAAGTACTTGGGAAGTATTACTTCGTCATTAACAGCACCGATGCATTGATTAACTATCTCCAGGGAAATGTTACCGTGAGGCCTGAAAATTTGAATGCTAAAACTATTCTAATTTCACTTCAGGATTTCAATAAATATAAAGCACGTGATATTGTCACTGCTATTGACACCCTGTACCTGGGTTATACCAAAGACACTAAAAATACGGTCCTTGAACAGAAGATTAAGTTTCTTGATGAACAAATTGCTTCGACAGAACAAAAACTGGAATTTTATGAGGATTATTTTGAATCTTTCATCATTGAAAACAGGACCACCAATCTCCAGACTGATCTCTCTAATACCATCAAGACTTTAAATATGCTTGATTCGCAACGTTTTAATATTAGATCAAGACTGACTGATATTGAGTTGATGGAAAAACAATTATTATCCGATGAACCCCTTATTGTAAGTCCTGTTTTTGTAAACCAGCTGCCGGCCTTGATTGCTGGTGAATTAAAATCCTACCTTGAGTTACAAGGTGAGCGAAGCGCTAAGCTTGAATCATACAATGAAAACACTTTCGTCGTTGGCAGGCTCGACAACCAGATGCTAAGTCTGAGAAAGAGCCTGAAAGAGCAGGTCTCAGAATACAAAGAAAATCTGATGACTCAGCTGAGCCAGACCAAAATTCGAAAGAACAAGTTAGAAGGAAGTTTTGTGTCATTACCGACCATGGGCACAGAGTATAATAAGAATCAGCGGCTCTACGCATTACAGGAAGATTTTCTTCTTTCTCTTCGCCAGTCAAAAATGGAGTTGGAGATTACTAAAGCAGGGACTGTTCCAAAATCGGTAATCCTTTCACCGGCTTCATTGGAAGGGTCGCCAATAAAACCACAACCGCTACTTATCCTGGGAGTGGGCGCTGTACTGGGATTAGTTTTGTCTGTCGGCTTTATTTTGATTTCGTATTTATTGCATAATAGTATTACCAGTCTCCGGGAGCTAGAAAGGCTAACTGATGTGCCTATCATAGGTACCGTTCCTTATTATAGAAAGAAAAGGCTGAGTGTTTCGAAGCTTGTCATTAAGGCAGATTCAAAATCAGCAATTAGTGAATCTCTTAGGACAATCAGGACAAACATGGAGTTTCTTCATGGACCAGAGAAGGAAAAGATTGTTACGATAACCTCAACAGTAAGTGGAGAAGGAAAAACTTTTATCGCAGTCAATATGGCTGCAATCATAGCACTATCCAATCATAAGGTCTGTGTTGTAGACATGGATATGAGAAAGCCAAAAGTACACCTGGCATTTGATCAGGAAAATCTGGATCAGGGTGTTAGTACCATCCTTATTGGTAAAAGCAAGATCAAAGATTGCATTCATTCAACAGACCTTGAAAACCTGGATTTTATACCTGCTGGTCCAATTCCCCCCAACCCCTCGGAACTCATACTAAATGATAGCTATGAAGATCTGCTGAATGAGCTCAAAAGTAAATATGAATTCATCATATTAGACACCCCACCGATCGGGTTAGTTACAGATGCAATACAATCCATGAAGAAATCCGATCTTCAGATGTACGTCATGCGAGCAGATTACTCACAAAGATCCTTTGTGAAATCGCTTGAAAACCTGAAAAAAGTAAATCATTTTTCCAATTTGACTGTTGTATTTAATTCTTTGAAGTCTAATGGAAGAGGCTATGGCTATGGCTATGGTTCAGGCTACGCTCAGGGATATTATGAAGATGTGAATGATTAAGCAGATTATCTGGACATTAATAATTCACTTTCGTAAGATGGATAAGAATCAATAGGTAATTTTGTGGATAAGTTTTCAGCGGGAATTTCAATTTCGGATAAATTTTTGGATTAAATTGTTAAGACCTGAAACAGTACTTTTTTAACGCCTGTATGAAAGAAGAGTATAAACATAAGGAACAGAGGGAGTTGATTAGGAAGTTTGAAGCTTTCCTTAAGAATAAAGAGAATCATTATTTTGATGAGGATACCTATCTGGAAGTTATAAACTTCTATCAGGCTCATGAAAAATACGCCATGGCTTCAAAAGCCTGTCAGTTGGCATTGGATCATTTTTCTTATTCGGTAGATCTTACCATCGAATATGCAGACATTCTTACCAAGATGGAAAGATATGATGATGCGATTCAATTGCTGGAGGATGTATTGCTTATTCAACCAAATGACCCTGAACTGCTCATCCTAAAAGGGTCGATTCATTCCATGATGTCTGAATATGAAGCAGCCATTACTTCCTATAAACTGGCTGTAGATTTCATTGAAGATAAGGATGAAATACACTATAGTATCGGCTTGGCATATCAGGGGATGAGCAAGTATGAGCAGGCGATAGAACATTATAAAATAGCCATTGAGGAAAATATTCTCAATGAAAATGCCTTATATGAATTGGCTTACTGCCTCGATGTTATTGGAGAACTGGAAAGCAGTCTTTCCTATTACGAAAAATTTATAGATCAGGATCCATATTCAGAATATGCGTGGTACAATCTGGGTATTGTTTATAACAAATTAGGTCAGCACGATAAGTCAATCAATGCCTATGAATTTGCTGTAGCTATCGAGGAGGACTTCAGCAGTGCATATTTCAATATGGGTAACACCTACATGAATAAAGGTGATTATCAGAAAGCGCTGGGTGCCTATCGAAGGACACAAGAAATTGAGGGGCCATCTGCAGAAATATATTGCTATCTGGGGGCTGCATATGATAAAATGAAACAATTTGATCTTGCGATAAAGTATTATCAAAAGGCGGCCAAGTTGGATCAGTTTTACCATGAAGCATGGTACGGTGTTGGCATTAGCTTAATGGAACAAGAGAAGTGGTTTGAAGCCATACACTTTTTGAATAAGGCATTGAAACTGGATATTGAAAATGGTTCATATTGGAAGGCCGTCGCTGAGGCAGAATTTAAGACAGGAAATATTGTTTCAGCAATCGATGCTTTTACGGAAGCAAGTGAGATGGACCCTGAAGATGCTGATGTATGGCTGAAATGGTCATACCTATACTTTGAGCAGGGTGATATTGACCATGCCTTAGAAGTGTTGATGGACGGAATTTCTGAAAATCCGGAAAATGCGGATTTGTATTATCGGAGTGTTGTTTACCTGATTGAAAATGGACGTTATAAAGAAGGAATAAACACGTTGGAAACCGCTTTAATGCTTGATTATGAAGGCCATACTGTTTTGTATGATTTCTTTCCTAAACTACATACACAAAAGGCCCTTTTCAAAATCATTGATCAATACAAGAAAAACAATTTCTGATCTACCCTATTTTTTCATCAGAATTTTTGATTTTTGAGCACAATTACCAACCACGGTTAACTTGATATGAACTATAACTTAAACGACCTTCCTCATAGAACAACAAAACCAAGAACCATTGGATACACCATGGTCATGGACAAAGGATTAAGTATCAGAGAGGTAGAAGACCTAATTGATACGTGCGGAGATTACATAGATATTGTCAAATTTGGCTGGTCTACTTCTTTTGTAACCCCAAAACTGAGAGAGAAGATTGCTGTATATAAAGCCGCAGGAATTCCTTGTTACGTAGGTGGTACTTTGTTTGAAGCTTTTATTGTCAGAGAACAATTTGAAGATTATCAAAAACTTCTGGATGATTTTAAACTAGAGTATGCTGAAGTTTCTGATGGTTCCATCACCCTTGACCATCAAAAGAAGTGTGACTACATTTCAACACTTGCCAAACAGGTGACCGTATTAAGTGAGGTTGGCTCAAAAGATGCTGCTAAGATCATTCCGCCTTATAAGTGGATAGAACAGATGCAAACAGAGCTTGACGCAGGTGCGTGGAAAGTAATTGGGGAAGCCAGAGAATCAGGCAATGTTGGTTTGTTTAGAGATTCAGGAGAAGTAAGGCAAGGGTTAGTAGAAGAGATTCTTACTAAAATTCCAGAAGAAAGAATTATTTGGGAAGCACCACAAAAGGAACAACAGGTTTGGTTTATTAAGCTGATTGGATCCAATGTAAACCTGGGTAATATTGCTCCCCAAGAAGTTATTCCGCTTGAGACCATCAGACTTGGACTTCGTGGAGATACCTTCGATCACTTTTTCAAACCAAAAACTTAAGTTCAGACCATCTCTGAATAGCAGATGATCCACAGAATAATCTTATTACTCAAAGGAATGGCCATGGGAGGCGCTGATGTGATTCCCGGAGTTTCGGGAGGTACCATTGCGTTGATCACTGGTATTTATGAAAAACTGATTGACGCTATTCGGTCTGTGGATATTGATTTCGCAAAGCTCTTGTTGAAATTTCAGATCAGGGAACTTTGGGAGCGTATTAATGGATCTTTTTTGGTCAATGTCTTTTTAGGGATTTTAATCTCAATTTTTTCCCTTGCTAAACTAATTACGTTTTTGCTTGATGAGTATCCGATACACATCTGGTCTTTTTTCTTCGGTTTGATACTCGTATCAGTTTTTTATGTCTCTCCCAGGAAGATGCGTACCCTGGATTTCGTGGCCTTTGCCATTGGTACAGCCATTGCTTACCTGATTACTTCGTTTGTGCCGGGGGAAACCAGTGAATCCCTTTGGTTTGTATTTATCTCCGGAGCTATTGCTATTTGCGCAATGATATTGCCGGGAATTTCAGGAAGCTTTATTCTTTTGCTTCTTGGTAAGTATGATTTTATCTTGAGTGCTGTCAAAGAACTCAATTTGTCAGTAATTGCTGTTTTTGGCCTGGGATGTATCATTGGGATTGTAACTTTTTCTAAGCTTATTTATTGGCTTTTAGCGAATTATAAGGCAGTAACTATGTCCATATTAGCTGGATTTATGCTTGGTTCCCTTAATAAGATATGGCCATGGAAGGTAGCACTTGATAATGTATTGCCTGGGCAATATGAAGAAATTTCAGGCATGGATGCTTACCTTGGAATTGCAAGTCTTTTTATGATACTGGGTATATTGGTTGTTATATTGTTGGAGCGGGCAGGCAGTCGCATTTCATCATAAAATGAGCATGATTTAGGAAATGCCTGCGTGATGAATATCGTTGTAGGATATTCTTTGTGCTGATAAATAAATAATACATACATGAAACTATTTGGTCTTGTTGGATATCCATTGGGTCACTCTTTCTCAAAAAAATATTTCACGGAAAAATTTGAGCAAATGGGCCTAAAGGATCATTCCTATGAGCTTTTTGAGATTGAAAGGGTCGAAATGTTTCCTGGGATTTGGGAAAAGTATCCAAATCTCATCGGATTAAATGTTACAGTTCCACATAAACAGGGGGTCAAAGAATACCTGGACAAGCTGGATACCAGTGCTGAAAAAGTAGGAGCTGTTAATGTGGTGAAACGAGTGGGGGAGCAATTGATAGGCTATAATTCAGATTATTACGGTTTTATGGGTTCACTTGAGAATTTTATTTCTAAAAAAGCTGTTGATAGTGCTTTGATACTGGGCACAGGGGGGTCCTCAAAAGCGGTAAAGGCGGTATTAGATGATATGGAAATTAAATCTGTTTTTGTTTCCAGAACAGCTCGTGAGGGTGTTTTGATCTATGATGAGCTAGATAAAAAAACAATCTCAAATTATCAGTTGATTGTTAATACGACTCCCATCGGGATGTACCCGAAGGTAGATCATTCACCTCAGCTTCCGTATGATGCTTTAGGCGCCGATCATTATTTGTTTGATTTGGTTTACAACCCTGAGGAGACCCAATTTATGAGCAAAGGATTAACAAGAGGAGCAAAGGTGAAAAATGGCCTTGAAATGTTACACAAGCAAGCAGATAAATCCTGGGAAATCTGGAATAGTTAAGAAATGGACTTTAAGTTAATATCAGAATATGATCCTACTGGAGATCAACCAACTGCAATTAAACAATTGCTGGCAGGCCTTGAAGCCGGTGAGCCAGCCCAAACATTGCTCGGCGTTACAGGTTCTGGTAAGACTTTTACAGTGGCCAATGTTGTCAAAGAGATAAACAGACCAACCCTTGTCTTGTGTCACAACAAAACACTGGCTGCACAACTCTATGGTGAGTTCAAGTATTTCTTTCCGGAAAATGCCATTGAGTATTTTATTTCCTACTATGATTACTATCAGCCAGAGGCCTATATCCCTACTTCCAACATTTACATCGAAAAGGATCTTTCTATCAATGAAGAAATAGAAAAACTGCGTTTAAGTGCTACTTCTTCACTCCTATCCGGCCGAAGAGATGTGCTTGTGGTTGCGTCAGTTTCCTGTATCTACGGTATTGGCAACCCTGAGGAATTTGGTAAGAATGTGTTAAAGGTTCAGGAAGGAGAGGTAATACCCCGAAATCAGTTTTTGTTTAAACTGGTTGAGATTCTTTATAACCGGACAGAAGCAGATTTTAAGCGAGGAAATTTCAGAGTAAAAGGAGATACAGTTGATGTATTTATCGCTTACGCTGACTTTGCTTATCGTTTTATCTTTTGGGGTGATGAGATTGAAGCGATTCACCGAATAGAGCCGGATACCGGTGAAAAAATTTCTGAGGAACGTCTGGTAACTATATTTCCTGCAAACCTCTTCGTGACCGGAAAAGACATGCTCAATGTAGCAATCACAGAGATTCAGGATGACATGGTCGCACAGGTTCAATTCTTTGAACAGGAAAAGCGATATATGGAAGCCAAACGGCTGAAAGAAAGAACTGAATTTGATGTGGAGATGATGCGTGAAATTGGATATTGTTCGGGGGTAGAAAATTATTCAAGATATTTTGATAGAAGAGAGCCGGGAACACGGCCTTTCTGTTTGCTGGACTACTTCCCTGATGATTATTTGATGATCATTGATGAGAGTCACGTAACAGTTCCTCAGGTAAGAGGTATGTGGGGTGGTGACCGAAGTAGAAAGGTAAATTTGGTTGACTATGGGTTCCGCTTACCCTCGGCACTGGATAACAGGCCTTTGACTTTCAACGAGTTTGAGGAAATGCTGAATCAGGTGGTGTTTGTTAGCGCGACTCCTTCGGAATATGAATTAAGGAAGTCGGAAGGTGTGGTGGTTGAGCAGTTGATAAGGCCTACCGGACTTTTGGATCCAATTATTCATGTGCGCCCAAGTCTTAATCAGATTGATGACCTGATGGAGGAAATTCAGCTGAGGGTTGAAAGGGAAGAAAGGGTATTGATTACCACATTGACCAAACGCATGGCTGAGGAGCTTTCCAAATACTTGTTAAATGCAGGTGTCAAGACCAGATACATTCACTCTGAGGTGGATACGCTGGATCGTGTGGAGATATTGCGGGAGTTAAGACAGGGAGTTTTTGATGTTCTAGTTGGAGTAAACCTGCTAAGGGAAGGATTAGACCTGCCAGAAGTTTCATTGGTAGCCATACTAGATGCGGACAAAGAGGGATTTCTAAGAAACGAACGTTCTTTGGTACAAACCATAGGAAGGGCGGCTCGAAATGTCAATGGCCAGGTCGTTATGTATGCTGATAAGGTGACGGATTCGATGCAAAAAGCGATTGATGAGACAAATCGCAGGAGGAGTATTCAAGAAGCTTACAATTCTGAACATGGCATTGAACCTAAGACCATTATCAACAACAAGGAAGCTGTTTTAGGGAAGTCAGGTGTTACCGATGCCAAGCGAAATAAAAAGTACTACGTGGAAAGTGAAAACACTTCAGTAGCTGCGGATCCGATTGTGGCCTATATGGATAAGGATCAATTAAAGAAAATGGCTACTCAGACCAGGGAGATGATGGAGAAGGCAGCAAAAGACCTTGATTTCATGGAAGCTGCCAGGCTGAGAGATGAATTAAGTGAGATTGAAAAAATGATGAAGAAGTAGGCTTATAGCTCTTTTAGCTTTTCGCGGGCTTCTTTATTTGCAGGGTGTTTCCTTTTTGTTAATTTTTTCACCCTTTTAAAGTATTCTGTGGCAGCCGCAGGGTCGTTTTCTGCCTCAGCAATTCTACCAAGATGGAGAATGGAGTAAAAATAATAGCCCATATCAGTGTGGTTACCATACTCACTATATTCCATTGCTAGTTCAAAGTACTTCTTAGCCTTCGGATAGTCTTTTCTTATTTCACTGATATGTCCGGTAAAGAAAGAGGCATATCTTCCCGCATTTGTTTCATATCCAACCCAGGCACTATCAATGCGATTTAGCATGCTGTGTGATTCTTTTAGGGCCATATCATACTTTCCTGTTTGATAGAGCAGACGAGTATAGAATCGATGGAAATAAGAATTTTTAGGAAAAGTCTGATGCAGGTACTCAGCTAGTTGCAAAGAGGTAGCATAGTCTCCATCTTCAAAATAGGAGATCCTCATTAAATAATACTGCGCTTCCGTGCGGGTGTAAAATGCATTTCTTGATACTGTTTTGAGCTGCTGAATTCCCAGCTCTTTATCGCCATCCGGAAACATCATCATCAAGGGTTTTAAAAGGGGGTAATTTTCCGGGATCCAATCTGCGTAATAGTTAAAGAGTGCGTCTCCAAAGAGTAATTCAGGGCTTAATTCTTCATGTCCCTTGCATTCTTCGAGGTATTTCAGGCTGTTTTTTCCCGCGAAAGCTGCCTTGGTATACTCACCTCTGTCTGAATATAACCTGCCCTTAAATGCATAGGCAGCCGCTAAAAAAAAGGCGCCTTCCACTGGATTGTATTTTTCCCGTAGTCGTTCGGCTAAAACAATGGCTGTATCCAGATAGGCGATAAAGGGCTCGTCCCATTCTGTATTTTCTACATTTGGTAGGATCCTCCACCAATAATTTAACCCAATCATAAAGTAGGGGAGTGGATGCCATCCATACTGCTTCTTTAGATAAAGAAAATGTCTGTATGATCTGTTAAATTCAAAATTGTAAAGATCGTTGATGGCCTGGGTAGCTTCAATCTGAATATATTTATTCTCCAGAAGGCTATAGGTACTGTCGATCTTATCAAATTCCTGGAAATCTTGTGCAGAGGCAAAAAATGTTCCGGTGGCGAGAAAAAAAAGAAGTGTGATTCTATTCATGACCTATCTTCGCAATAAACGATTCCTGTTGGCGATAGTTCCATTATACCCTTTTAAAGCTGTGAATTTACTGCAATGAATTGGTTATCGAAGTATAGAGATGATTTTTTAGAGAATTGGTTCAGCATTGATGGAAAATTTCTTTTCATTACAATCAGTGCGATTTATATCATCCTCTATTTGCTGAAACGCATGTTGATCATTGATCAGATTGCAGCCTTTGAAATCCTTCAGGAACGAGGAGAAATGTGGGTTTTTGATCTGTTTTTTGGATTGACCTATTTATCAGTCCCCATATTTCTGGCATGGAAATTTACATTAACCGCTTTTGTTCTTTGGGTAGGATGCTTCATGTTTGGCTACAAAATAACCTTTGCACAACTCTGGAAAATGGTAACCATTTTCGAATTGGTTTTTATTGTTGCGGAAGTAGTAAAGCTTATCTGGTTTACCGTGATGCCTCAGGACCTTAGTTTTCAGGATTATCAGGCCTTCTATCCTATGAGTTTGATGAACCTGGTAGATTATCAAACGGTCTCCGCCCAATGGCATTACCCATTGAAGGCATTAAATATATTTGAAATCATTTACTGGTTATTATTTGTTTCAGGAGTCTTTTGGATTAGTGGCAAAAGGTTGTCTATTTCAGTGTTTGTGGTGTCATCATCCTACATATTGATGTTCTTCCTCTGGCTTTTTTACTATATTTTGGTCTACAAGGGATAGGTTATTGACAAAATTTAACAAACAGATAGACTGATTTACTTTTACTTACCTCCAGCTTTATTATTACAAATGACTATTTTCGCCTTTCAGTCTCTGAAAATGAAATAGATAGTCCATGGGATATCAAAGGATCAACATAATCTTCGGATGGTTTAGTTTTTTAATAGCACTGGTGATCTATCTGATTACCGTAGAGCCAACAGCCAGCTTTTGGGATTGTGGCGAATTTATCGCCTGCTCCTATAAGCTTGAGGTTCCTCATCCTCCAGGAGCTCCATTTTTTCTACTGATAGGTAGAATTTTCAGCATGTTCGCTTTGGGTGATGTGACGCAAGTCGCTTATTGGGTAAATATTCTCAGTGTGTTGAGTAGCGCTTTCGCTATCCTGTTCCTTTTTTGGTCAATCACACATTTAGTAAAAAGGGTTCTTGGAATCAAGTCAGGTGAAGAAACCGAAAGTCAAACGATATTGATCATGGCAGCTGGATTTGTTGGAGCCATGGCTTGTACTTTTTCTGATACTTTTTGGTTTTCAGCTGTGGAGGCAGAAGTCTATGGCATGTCTGCTTTTTTCACAGCTTTTGTCTTCTGGGCCATTCTGAAGTGGGAAAATATTGAGGATGATTCCAAAGGAAACAAATGGTTGATTCTTATTGCCTATATGATTGGATTATCTATTGGAGTCCACTTACTTAACTTGGTCACTATTCCAGCCATGGCATTGATATTCTATTTCAAGAAATATCAAAACTTCAACAAAAGAGGAATTATTCTGACGCTTGCAGGCGCATTTGGCATCATCATGGTTGTTATGCTGGGTGTTATTCCCGGTTTACCATCCGTTGCCAGTACCCTTGAAATCTTTTTTGTTAATGGATTGGGTCTTCCTTTTGGTTCAGGAACCATATTTTTCGGACTGGCCTTCCTGGGTGGATTAATATATGGAATTATTTACTCGATTCGCAAAGGCAAAGTAGTGCTCAATACAGCGTTACTATGTTTCACCTTTATCATGATTGGTTACTCCTCTTATACTCTGGTATTGATCAGGAGTACCTATAATCCTCCTATTGATGAAAATAATCCAGAGGATATCCTTTCTTTCGTTTCTTATCTAAAACGTGAGCAATATGGGAGCAGACCATTGGTTCATGGACAGTACTTTACTGCGCCAGTTATCTCTCAGGAGCGGGGTGCAAAAGTCTACATGAAAGGGGAGGATAAATACGAGATTAAAGACTACAAAGTTGATTATGTATATGATCCTCAGCATACGACCATACTACCAAGGATGTACAGCTCCGATGATAGACATGTACAGAGGTACCGGGAAATCACCGGCCTCGCTGAAGGAGAAAAACCTACGTTTATAGACAACCTTGAATTCATGTTTACCTACCAACTGGGACACATGTATATGAGGTATTTCCTCTGGAATTTTTCAGGTAGAGCATCTGATGTTCAGGGTGCTAGTTCAGTGGGACTCATCCCGAACAATGACATTCCGGTGGTAATTCAGGAGAATGAGGGTCGTAATATCTACTTTGCTATTCCTCTCTTGCTGGGATTACTGGGTATGTTCATCCAATTCAAGAAAGATCAAAAATATTTTTGGGTAACCCTGCTGCTATTTTTCCTTACGGGAGCTGCCCTGGTCCTTTACCTTAACTCACCTCCAATAGAGCCTCGTGAACGGGACTACATCTATGCAGGATCGTATTACGTCTTTGCTATCTGGATTGGGTTTGGTGTGCTGGCTTTATTTGACATGCTTTCTTTTGCCATTAAAAACGCAAAGGTAGCAGCTATCTCAGCCGGTATTATTTGCTTATCAGTACCTGCAATTATGGCTGCTGAGAATTGGGATGATCATGACCGTTCAGACAGATACTTTTCTGTGGATGCAGCCAAGAACTACTTAAATTCCTGTGCACCCAACGCAATTATTTTTACGGGTGGTGACAACGATACTTTCCCACTTTGGTATGCGCAGGAAGTAGAAGGCTTCAGAACAGATGTGAGAGTGATTGTACTGAGCTATTTCAATACGGATTGGTATATCAATCAGATGATGCGCCCTGCCTATGAGTCTAAGCCACTGCCGTTTGGGCTTACTGCCGATAACTATCGTCAGGGTGGACCCAATGATTATCTGGTTGTGATGGAAAATAAGGGAATTCAAGGGTCTATCAATGCCAAGCAATACTTAAACCTTGTGAAATCAGGAGATTCAAGGTTACAAGTGCCATCAAGATTGGGTTCCACCTTAACTACGGTGCCTGCCAAGTCCATGTCACTCCCTATTGACGTAGAGAAAATCAAAGCCATGGGCATCGTGCCTAAAGAGCATGAGGACAAAATCACAGACCGAATGGTCTGGAATCTTAAAGGAAATGCACTGTATAAAAGTGACCTTGCCGTGATCGACTTAATAGTTAATTCAAATTGGGAGCGACCGATTTACTTTAATACGACTTCCTTGTACAGTCTGAATTTTGATATTGGGAAATATGTGGTTCAGGAAGGTATTGCTTATCGCTTGTTGCCTATACAGGGTAATGGCGGGGGAGACTTTCTGGTGGACACTGACCTGATGTATGACAATCTGATGAATAACTACTTCTGGAGAAATTTGGATGATCCTGATGTTTATTATTCTCAGGACTACCGAAACTTTTGTCTGAACCATCGATCTGCATTTAATACAATTGCTGATAAACTGATAGAAAAGGGTGATTTGGAACGGGCTAGAAAGATTATATTCAAATCTCTGGAGGTGATGCCAAATGAATCAATTCCATATGATGAATTTAGTGTTCAACAAGTTTCTGTTTTGCTTGGTGTAGGGGAGGAAGAAAAGGCGAATGAAATAGCAGAAATATCTGCCCAGGGTGCGGTAGAATATTTAGACTACATTCTTGACAAAGGGATCAATGACCGAGATATGCTGAGGAAGAAGTTATTCATGTTAAATGAACTGACCCGGGCATATAAATCTAATGGTAGAGATGAGAAAGCGGCAGAATATGAGAGTTTGCTTAATTCGTACTACGCAAGAGCGCAACAAAGTCTTTAATTAGACTTCAGAAATTTGTAAGCTTTTTTGAATCTGGAAATTTCGTCTTTCACAACCAGAAAATAATATCCGGAGGCTAAATCCTTTACAGGGATTCGATATTTCCCATTGCCTAGTGTTTCTGAGCTAATGATCACACTGTTACCAATGATACTATGCATTTCAAATTCTACTTTTTCTAATGTGGAATTGGATAGCTCAACAATGATATATTCTACCGCTGGATTGGGGTAGACTTCTATCTTGTTTTCAGTTTTTAGAGATTGATTAGAAAAGTTGATTTCCGGGTTTACAGTCTCACCAGTATTCGTCTGTGCAAATCCGCTGAGGGCGAAAAGTAATCCAAACGACGCTATAATGAGTTTATTGTGCATGCTACTAATACAAAGTACGCAAAAAAAAAGCCAAAGTTTAGATATTTTATTAAAATATTATCGACTTCAATGCGTTTAAGCGCCCTTTTCACTCATAAATTTTGTTAAAATCTATTTCTGAAGGGATTATTAAGCATTTTTAAGGCTAGCGCTGATCGATAATTTTTTTTATTGCCGAAGGGATAAAATCAGTTATGTCGGAAGCGATCATACCATGAAGTCCGATTTTCTCAGCGGCGAGGTCGCCTGCTAAACCGTGTAGGTACACCCCCAACAATAAACTTTTGAAGGGGTCTTTTATTTGACCCAACAAACCAGCGATTAACCCAGTCAATACGTCACCACTTCCGCCGGAAGCCATCCCTGGATTACCCGAGCAGTTATAATATATGACTCCGCTTGGAGCGCAAACCAGAGAATAAGCACCTTTGAGCACCACGCTTATTTTATATTTCCTTGCAAAGGATCTTAACAGCTCGACTTTTTCATAATCGTCTGACCATTTTCCGACCAGCCGCTCAAATTCTCCTGGGTGAGGAGTGAGAATACTGCCTGGAGGAACCTCTTTGAGTAAATGCATATTCTGTGATAAAATATTGAGCGCGTCGGCGTCTATTACCATAGGATTTTTAATGGCAGTCAACAATTGAATCATTGCCTTTACAGTTTCTTCACCAGTACCTATACCAGGGCCAATTGCAATGGCGTCATAAGAGATATCATTTATTTCTGATATTAAGTCAAGGTGCCTGTCCTCAATTACCATGGCTTCAGGTACTGAGATTTGAAGTATATCTCTACCACAGCCTGGTACCTGAACAAAAAGTAACCCTGCTCCGGCCCTTAGTACAGCTCTTGCGCATAATACAGAAGCACCCATTTTGCCCCTGCTGCCTGTAATTATTTTTACGCGACCGGCTGTTCCTTTGTGAGCAAATAAAGATCGCTCAGGAATAAGTGCTTCAAAGTCACTTGCTGTTGAAAAGTATTGCTGTACATCCTGAGAATAAATAAAATTCTGATCGAGTCCGATATCTACGATGTGCCACTCCCCAACAAATCGTGCATGGGTTGGATGAAAAAACGCAGCTTTTGGACATTGGAAGGAAATGGTATGTCTTGGCGTAATGATGGCGTTACCCTCAATCGGTTTATCGGTGTAAAGACCGCTGGCAATATCAACGGAATAAATTGTGGCTTTGGAATCATTGACGTGATTGACAAGCTGTGCATAAATCCCATCCAGTGGTCGACTTAAACCTGAGCCAAATAATGCATCGATTACAATAACTTCCTGATCGAGGAGAGGAAAATGTTCAGGCGAATCAATAAAGCTTATTGTAATTAATAGAGATAATCTTTCCAGGTTGATTTTAAAGTCAGGAGATCCTTTGGTTGTTTTCCCACAGACGAATACTCTTACGCTATATCCTTGTTCCTTAAGTAATCTGGCTACAGCTAAGCCATCCCCGCCATTGTTGCCGATCCCACAGAAAAGTATTATTTGATGACCACGACCTGCTAAGGCTACGAATTTCTTTACAAAAGCCCTGGAAGCCCTTTCCATCAGATCAACAGATGCAATAGGCTCATTTTCGATGGTATAGGCGTCTGCCTTTCTTATTTGCTCAGCCGTAAGAACTGGTAACATAGATTAAAGTTAACGATCTACTTCGCCCATCACAAAATCAAGTGATCCGACGATGGCAATCAGGTCTGAAAGCATATATCCATTGCTGATTTCAGACAGGACAGATAAGTTTGAAAAAGAACATGAGCGTGCTTTGCATCGAATGGCGATATCTGATCTTCCGTCAGTTCGAAAGAAATATCCTAATTCTCCTTTCGGATGCTCAGCTCTGATATAAAGATCTTGTGCTTTAGGTCTGATTTTTTTTGGAACGAGTTCCTGTGGGTTAAAAGTTGTGGTTCTTTTATGCTTACCTGTCAATTGTTGCAAACATTGCTCAATGATATGAAGTGATTCGTGACATTCACGCATACGTACCCAGGCCCTGTCCCAGCAATCTCCTGTTTCGCCCATGGCTCCTTTTCCGATAGGTATTTCAAATTCTAATTCAGGATAGACGCTGTAACCGTCCACTCTTCTAATGTCATAGGCCAACCCCGACGCTCTTAGTATCGGGCCTGTTACACCGTAGTTGATCGCCAGGTCTAAAGGTAAAGTGCCAATTTTAGCTGTTCTGTCAATGAAAATTTTGTTGTCGATCAGCAAGTTTTCAAGGTCTTGCAATTTTGGCCTGACATAATCAATAAATTCCTGGCACCTTGTTTCGAAACCAACTGGCAGATCATAGAAAAGGCCACCAATCCAAATGTAGTTGTACAAAAGTCGTGCGCCCGAAATCCATTCAAAAAGCCTGACGATGTGTTCTCTGTCTCTCATGGTCCACAGAAATGGGGTGACTGCACCGATATCCAGGCCATATGTCCCAAGCGCAATAAAGTGGGAAGCAATCCTGTTGAGCTCAGCCACCAATACGCGGATATATTCAACCCTTTTAGGAATCTGATCTTGAATTCCCAACATTTTCTCTACACCCATGGCATAACAATGCTCATTGTTCATAGCAGCGGCATAATCCATTCGGTCGACATAAGGGATTACCTGATTGAACGGTACAGACTCTGCATGTTTTTCAAAGCATCGATGAAGGTAGCCAAGGTGAGGAATCACTTCTTTCACGATTTCACCATCAGTGACCACTTCCAGCCTGAGTACACCATGTGTGGAAGGATGTTGAGGTCCAAGATTGATAATCATCTCACCTGTCTTCAAGGATTTGGGGTCCTTTAATATGGGCTCTGAAAGCTTGAGATTATCTGGATGATATTTATACTGAATCTCCATCCTTTTTTTCAAATTGAGGAATATCGTCTGGAGATTGATCCCGATCATATTTTACGGTCATCCCATGATATTTTTCCTGTTCCTTATAATCTTTTCTTAGGGGATAACCTTTCCAGTCCTTGGGAAGTAAGATCCTCCGGAGGTCTGGGTGATGGTTAAATTTAATTCCCAACAGGTCAAAGGTCTCTCTTTCATGCCAGTTGGCTGTGCGCCAAATGTGCTGTACAGAGTTGATTACAGGTTTTTTACGTTTCAGCAATACTTTAAGCATGAGGTGAAGGCCTCTCGGTATGCTGTATAGGTTGAAGATGACTTCCATGGTCTCTGCTTCCGGGCCATTGTCAATCCCTGTCAGACAGCTAAGTTGGTCAAAGTAAGTGCCTTCATTACTGTGGAGTAACTCACAGACCTCGACAATTCTTTTATCTGAAATCTGCAATGCCTGCGGAGTAGCAGTTAAGTCCTCTCCTGTAATGGCATCAGGATATTCTTTTGATATCAATACTTTGATTTCTTCGAAATCCATTAGGCAAGTTTTTTTCTCTTTGATAGTAATTTCTCAAGCGCTTCTGGTTTCAATGATGATTCTTTTCGAATCTTTTCCTGGAGCTTCATGATGCCTCCGAGCAATGCTTCAGGTCTTGGAGGACAACCAGGTACATAAATGTCGACAGGTATAATCTTATCCACTCCCTTAACTACATGGTAACCATGTTCCCAATATGGGCCTCCACAGTTTGCACATGATCCCATAGATATTACATATCTGGGTTCTGACATTTGCTCATAGAGCCTGCGTACACGATCGCCCATCTTAAAAGTGACTGTTCCTGAAATAATGATAACATCAGACTGTCTTGGTGATGCCCGAGGAAGAACACCAAACCTGTCCAGGTCGTACCCTGAAGCTGCAGTAGAGAAGAATTCCATGGCGCAGCAGGCCAGCCCGAACCCCATAGGCCAGATGCTCGATAGGCGTGCCCAATTGAGTACATCATCGAGTTTAGTGATTACGATGCCCCCTTCCCCTAACTTATGATCATGTAATCCCATTTATTTAATATATCGTTTATTGAATTCCTGGTATTCATCCATAGGAATTTTGGAGTGGTAATCTGATTTTTCAGGACTTGGTTTAACCCAATCCAGCATGTCATTGGCCCAAACATAAACAAGGCCTAAAAATAGTATACCCACAAAAATAAAAATTTCGATGAGTGAGAAAATACCCCATAGCCCCTGTGTTTCGTCGATCAATTGTTTGTCTGAAAAGATAAGGGCCCAAGGAAACAGAAATACTAATTCAGCTTCGAAA